>CACXEB010000540.1 GCA_902766515.1 uncultured Eubacteriales bacterium | reverse complement strand
CGCTTGTGCAGCTGGTCGCCCAGGCCGACCTGGCGAAGTGCCGCCTCGGCCCGCTCCCGCCGCTCCTTCATGCCGACGCCGGACAGCGTCAGCGCCAGCTCAACGTTGCTGAGCACTGTCTGGTGGGGGATCAGGTTGTAGCTCTGGAACACGAAGCCCACCGAGTGGTTGCGGTAGCTGTCCCAGTCGCGGTCTTTGTATTCACGCGTTGAGCGCCCCTTGATCACCAGGTCGCCCTCTGTATACCGGTCCAGACCGCCCACCAGGTTGAGCAGGGTGGTCTTGCCGCAGCCCGAGGGCCCCAGGATCGCTACAAATTCGTTCTTCCGGAAGCTGATATCCACGCCGCGGAGGGCTTCCACCCGGATATCGCCGGTCACGTAAACCTTGCGGATGCTTTTGAGCGTCAGCATCTTTGATCAACTCCTGTCACAGCCGGCCCTGTGCGGCCGGCGCCATTGCCATTATCCGCTGATCGCGCCGCGCTGTCAACAGAAAATGGCTTCATGGCAGGACGAAAAAAGGACAGAATCATGGCAGAAATCATTGGTAAAATTAAAAAAGGCAGAGGATTTTTCGCCTGCACCCTGCAGCAGGACACTTACAAGGTAAGAAAGAGAAATTTTAAACCACCGGTTAAATGCATTGATGGGAAGATATGGGTATACTATCCCTGTCGCGGCGATTAGGGTCCGCGGCGATACGGAAAGGAGGAGCGCGCATGGCGGCAGGCCGGATGATACTGGTCATGGATGACCGATTGTGAGGCGCGATAATGAAAAAGGAGATGATTTCCTGCCCTGCTGCCTCACCGGCGGGAAACCTGATCTTCACGATGTATACCGTTCACAACGATTCCCGCGTGTTCATGACGCCTGTGGTGGCCGACGGCAGCAAAGCCGGCTTTGTGACGGCGCCTGCCGGCAAATCATGGGTGTTTCCGGATGAAAAGGCGCTGATCGCCCACCTGGCCTGCCATACCGATACGCATGGCAGCGCCGATCCGGCCTGCTGGAGCAACGACCTGATTCCCCGTCAGTTTGCCAAAGGCAGGGCCGCGCGGACCTGGACGGTCCGGCACACGGTGTTGCTGGGCAGCTGCCGCAGCGCCTTCCCTTACACCTGGGAAACGACGGAAAACTGGGATTACCGGTTCCACGACGCCGCCGGCAGGACCCTGGACGTGCGGGACCTCTGGCCCGCTGTGGTTGCGGCCGTCCGCCGCGGGGACCGGGCGGCGTACAGCCCGCCCGCATCCGGCAAAGAGAAGGGCCCGGGAAGGAGCCGGCATAGGGGATCCCGCTATCACCTGCGCCATCCGAGCGGAAAACCCAGGGCAGGCGCCTGCCTGCGGGACAACTGCGCCGGCTGGCAGCCGGACGATGACGACGACGCTCTGTCCTTCCGGTGGATGCCGCGCGGCAAATGCCTGGAAGCCGCCCGCGACATGATCGACTGGGATTATTTCATGGACCGCGCCGACCGCAGCGCCGGCTGGAAAGCCCGCAAAAGCCGCCATCAATGGGAACACCGGGTCCGCGACCGGGAAAAGCATCAGCAAAACCGGGCCCGTAAGGCAAATCGCAGGGCCCGGTTCTGATGATACCGGCAGCGTTATTCCGGCAGGCCGTTCTTTTCCAGCGATTGCAGCTTCTCCTGGAGTTCCTGCCTTTTTCGGAAGGACTGGATGATGCGCATATCGTCGGGAATCAGGAAACCCTGGACGATGCAGCCGGGCAGCACAAAAGCCTTGGGTACGCCGTTGAACTCGAACCGGAGGCGGTCCCCCTCCTGGCTCAGGATGCGGACACGGCCGAAAGCCTTCGTCCCCATCTCCATGCCGGTGAAATCATAGACCGGAAGCGCCGCGAGCGCCTCCCGGACCTCTTTGATGGCCGCCTGAAGCGCCGCTGCCCGTTCCTGTTCCGCCGCTTCCCTTTCCGCTTTCATCCGACGGGCCTTTTCCATGTATCCTTCCCCGCCGAGCTCTGCCCGGATTTTCATCAGGATCATGCCCAGGCGGTTTTCACCCTTGCCTGAAACCAGGTCCACACCCCAGCAGGTATCATGCCAGCGATTGCCCTCCACCAGTTCCAGGTCGCCCGTATCCAGCAATTTTTGCAGGAGATCCGGATTCTGGGAAAACTTGGCCCGGACGACCTCCTCCATGATTTCTTCCTTCACCAGCTCCCAGTCGCCGCGCAGGCGGACGCGTCTTCCCTCGCGCTTGGCGGCAGCACCGGTCATTTCGCTGAAGCGGTCCCGGACGGCAGAATCCAGTGACTTGGCGGATTGGAAAGCAGCTTCGCTGTTCTGGTAGGTCCTGCCGTCCCACTCAAAGGACGCGGCATACATGTTGCTCAGAAAACCATACTTCCCGCGAAAAGTCATGACAGTACCACTCATTTGACATCCCCCTTTCATGTGCAGCCCGGTCATGATACCACCGGACCGTTTTCCCGGCAATGAACTGACGGTTCAAAGACCGTTTCGCCGAGTCACGCAGAAAGCTGCAGGATGGCTTTTCCGCCGGCCTGGACTGCAAACAGAATGTGAATTTGAGCAAAAAACAAGATGAGTTCCTGCTTATACCAAGCAAAATTGCTCAAAAACATGTACAAAACAACAAAAAAGGGGCTGTGAAAAAAGACCGGACAAAGAAAGAAGGATTCAACTGAGCTGGAGGGCTTGGCTGAATCCTTCTTTTCTGGTATTATTT
>CACXEB010000539.1 GCA_902766515.1 uncultured Eubacteriales bacterium | reverse complement strand
GCCAGGGAGCCGTCCATCACATAGTTGTCAACCAGGTTGTCCCGGTCGATGGCATTGCTGATGGCCAGGCGCAGGTTCTTGTTGGCCAGCATGCCGCCGTGGGCATTCTTTTCGGTCTGGCTGAAGGACAGGTACCACATATAACCGGCGCCCGTCACCTTCAGGTTCTCGGCCAGCGCGGCGTCCTTCTTGGCGGCGTCCACCTGGTTGCCGGAAACCATAACCACGTCCAGGGTCTTGTTGCGGAATGCGGTCAGGGCGTTGTCGGAGGAGCCGACGACCTGGTATTTGATGCCGGCCAGCTGCACGCGGTCCGCGTCCCAGTAGCCCGGGTTCTTCTTCACGGCCAGGGTCGCGGTGCCGGGGGTGTAGTCTTCAAGGATGAACGCGCCATTGGACAGGAAGGTTTCCGGGCTGGTGCCGTAGGTGCCTTCCTCCAGGCTGTTGTAGAACGCTTCGTTGATCGGGTAGAAGGTAGGGAAGTACATCAGGCTCGGGAAGAAGGAGACCGGCACGTTCAGCTCGACGATGAAGGTCTTGTCGTCCGGAGCGGAGACGCCCAGCGTGGCCGGATCGGCCTTTTCGGCGCCGATGATCTCGGCAGCGCCCTTGATGTTGCCGATCTCATCCAGCATGTAAGCGTACTCGCCGGCTTCCTTGGCGATACGCCGCCAGGCGAAAACGAAGTCGTTGGCGGTCACGGGATCGCCGTTGGACCACTTGGCGTCACGGAGATGGAAGGTATAGGTCAGGCCGTCGGGCGACAGGTCATAGCTTTCCGCGATGGCCGGCTGGGCGGCGCCGTCAGCGTCCATCTGCAGCAGGCCGTCGATGCAGTCCGCAATGACTTCGAAGGAGTCGCCGTCCGTCGCGAGGTTGGTGTCCAGGGACATGACGTTGGTGCCCAGCATGACGCCCAGGTACCGGTCTTCAGCGTGCACGGCGGTCATGCCGGCAAGCAGCATGCAGGCGCAGAGCGCGAGCGCTAACCATTTTTTCATAGAAAAAACCTCCTGTTTGATCTGGCGGGGGGACGCCCCGCCTTCATCGGCGCCGGCGTTGTCCACGCGGCAGCCTCTGATACTGAGGGATTATAGCGTGAACAAAATACCGGCGCAACAGGAGGACTGTTCTTTTTTCGTTTTCTTTGGGCGGAGGGGATCAGTTTCCGGCGTCCTGCCGGGACGGGGCCGGGCCGATCAGCTTTTCCATCCAGATCATGTTGTACCATCGGCCGAATTTCCGGCCGCAGCGGTGGAAGGTGCCGACCCGGGTGAAGCCCATCCGCTCATGGAAGCGCTCGCTGTCATGGGTCAGGTATTCGTCCTCGGTCTCCGGATCGGCGATGCAGGCGTACAGGTTCAGGATGCCCTGGGCCTGCAGCGCCGCCGCCAGCGCTCCGTACAGCGCGCGTCCGTAGCCCTGCCGCCGGGCCGAGCGGTCCAGGTAGATACTCAGCTCGGCGCAGTGGCTGTACGCGGCGCGGCCGACGAAGGGGCCCGCATAGGCGTAGCCGCGGATTGCGCCGTCCGTCTCGAGCACGAGGTACGGATAACGCTCAAGCGTCCTCTGGACGCGGGCCCGGAATTCGTCCACGGACGGCGTTTCGATCTCGAAGGTGACGGCGGTGCGCTCGACGTAATAGGCGTAGATCTCCCGCAGCCGCCCGGCGTCCGCCGCCGTGGCGCTCCGGAGGACCGGCGTCGGCAGGGCGGTCATTCCACGGTCACGCTCTTCGCCAGGTTGCGCGGCTTATCGACGTCCAGGCCGCGAGCGACGCTGGTATAATAGCCGAGCAGCTGCAGCGGCACCACGGCCAGGCTGCCGACAAAGTGCGGGTCCGCCTTGGGCACGTAGATCGTGAAGTCGACGGCGTCCTCGACGCTGTAATGCCCGTAGCTGGTCAGGCCCATCAGGTAGGCGCCGCGTGCCTTGCATTCCGCCATGTTGCTGACCGTCTTCTCCATCAGGGCGGGCTGCGTGAGCACGCCGATGACGAGGGTGCGGTCCTCCACCAGGCTGATGGTGCCGTGCTTCAGCTCGCCCGCGGCGTAGGCTTCCGAATGGATGTAGGAGATCTCCTTCATCTTGAGGCTGCCCTCGAGGCTGATGGCGTAATCGATGCCGCGGCCGATGAAGAACATGTCATGCGCGTTGGCATATTTGGCAGCGAACCACTGGATGCGCTCCTTGTCCTCCAGCACGCGGCTGATCTTGTCGGGCAGGGCGGTCAGCTCCTCCTGGTAGCGCGCGTATTCCGCCCCGTCGATGTGGCCGCGGATCAGCGCCATCTGTACGGCTACGCAGTACATGGCGGCCAGCTGGGTGCTGTAGGCCTTCGTGGTGGCGACGGCGATTTCCGGCCCGGCGAGGGTGTACAGGACATGGTCGGCCTCGCGGGCGATGGTGGAGCCCACGACGTTGACGATCGCCAGGGTCCGGATGCCCAGCTCATGGGCGGCGCGGAGCGCGGCCAGGCTGTCGGCGGTTTCTCCGGACTGGGAGATGATGATGACGAGGGCGTTCGGGTCGAGCAGCAGCCGGCGGTAGCGGAATTCGGACGCGAGCTCCACGCGGACGGGGATCTGCGCCAGGTCCTCCAGGACGTACTGCGCGGCCATGCCCACGTGCCAGGCCGAGCCGCAGGCGACGATGTGCAGCGAAGTGACCTTGCTGAGCAGTTCGTCGTCCAGGCCTGTCCCGCTCAGGTCGATGCGGCCGTCGTGGATCAGGCTGTTGAGCGTGTCGCGGACCGCCCTGGGCTGCTCGTGGATCTCCTTGAGCATGAAGTGCTCGTAGCCGCCGCGCTCCGCAGCCTCGGTGTCCCAGGTGATCTCGGTCAGCGGCAGGGTGATCTCGTCGCCGTTCAGGTCATAGAAGTGGGCTTCCCCGGGCAGGATGCGCGCGCACTGCTGGTTGCCGATGTAATACACCTGGCGGGTATACTGCAGGATGGCGGGCACGTCCGACGCGATCAGCGTCTCGCTGTCGGTGACGCCGATGATCATGGGGGAGTCCTTGCGGGCGGTGTAGATCTCGCCCGGGTAATCCCGGAACATGAGCGCGAGGGCGTAGGACCCGCGCACGCGCACCATCATGCGGTTGATGGCGTCCACCGGGCCGAGCCTGTACTTGTTGTAATAGTAATCCACCAGCTTCACGACCACCTCGGTGTCCGTGTCGCTGTAGAATTGATAGCCCTGGCGCAGCAGTTTATCCTTCAGCTCCGCGAAGTTTTCGATGATGCCATTGTGGACGCCAACTACGTCTGATTCCACGGCGCCGCTGCCCGAGCCGGAACAGTTTCCGCTGACGTGCGGATGCGCGTTGACCATG
>CACXEB010000538.1 GCA_902766515.1 uncultured Eubacteriales bacterium | reverse complement strand
TGGCCTATCCTAATGCCATTGAGGGGCACCCTCCGACTGTAATCCACAGCAGCGGCATGTACGGTGCGAGGACCAAACGGCGTTAGCCGTTTGTACCTTGCGGCGTTTCCGCCCGGGAGGGCCGTAGGCCCGACAGGAAACGCCGTGAGGGGGGTCCCGAAGGGGGGACGCCAGTCCCCCTTTCGGTCACGGTTCACAAAGTGAACCGTGACATTCCTGTTTGACAAATCCCCCCCAAGCGTGTATGATACTGTCCGGAACGACATGAAAGGAAGGTAGCACCGGCTGATGAAGATCCGCAACTGACATTCGGCAGACATTCCACGCTCCACGCGATGACGCGGGGAGAACGTTTGTGTTGCCGTTTGGAGGTTGCGCGCCGCGATGCCAAACGCTTTTTTTGCTTCGTGTATTTCGCTCCCTCCACGGCACGGAAGGAGCGATTTTTATATGGCGAAGTTACTGCTTGAAGTCACCGGCCTCCGGGTTTCCCTCGGCCAGCGGCTGCTGCTTGATATTGATCATCTGTCGGTCTACGATGGAGAACGGATCGGCCTGATCGGCGAAAACGGCGCGGGCAAGTCCACGCTGCTGCGCCTGCTGGCGGGAGAAGACCGGCCGGACGAGGGAACGGTCCGCCGCGCCAGCTCCGTGGCGCTGATCCGCCAGCAGGGGACCGGCGAAGGGACACCGGACGCGGAGATGCGCGCCCTGTTCCGCGCCCGTGAGCGCGCGTCCGGTCTGTCCGGCGGCGAACTGACCCGCGGACGCATCGCCGCCGCGCTGTCCGCCCATCCCCAGCTGCTGATGGCCGACGAACCGACCACCGACCTGGACGAGGAGGGGCTCACCCTGCTGAGGAAGCAGCTGCAGTCCTTCCCCGGCGCGCTAATCCTGGTCTCCCACGACCGCTCGCTGCTCCGCCGGTTCTGCGGCCGGATCTGGTACCTTGAGGACGCCAGGATCACCGACTTCCCGGGCGGATATGACGATTTCATGGCGGAACGCCATCGTCAGCGGGAGCGGCAGCAGTTTGAGTATGACCAGTACCGGACGGAGCAGAAGCGCCTGCAGGCATCCGCGCAGCGCATGGCGGAGCGGGCGTCCTCCGTCCGTAAGGCGCCCACCCGCATGGGCAACGGCGAAGCGCGGCTGCACAAGCGGGAATGGACGGACGCCGTCCTGCAGCTCAGCCACGCAAAGCGGACGCTTGAAAACCGGATGGAGCATCTCGAAGCGAAGGAAAAGCCGCGGGCGCTGCCGGATATCCGGATGCAGCTGGGCTGCGCGCACCCGGTCCGGGCACGCACGGCGCTGAAGCTCACCTGCGGCCGCCTGGACGCGGGCGGCACGCCCCTGCTCGGACGGTCGGCGCTGATCCTGCCCACCGGCAGCCGCACCGCGCTGATGGGACCGAACGGCTGCGGCAAGACCACACTGCTCCGAGTGCTGACGGACCAGCCGGATCCCGTCATCCGCTTCGACGGTACGGTCCAGTACAACCCGGAGGCCCGGGTCGGCTGGTTTGACCAGCACCACGAGCGCACGCTGGCGGCCGACCGGTCGGTCCTCGAAAACGTGATGCGCGACGCCGTCCATCCGGAGAGCATGGCCCGTGCCGTCCTCGTCCGCCTTGGCTTCCAGCGGGACGACGTCCATAAGCCTGTGTCCGTCCTCTCCGGCGGGGAGCGCGCCAAGGCGGCGATTGCCCGCCTGCTGCTGATGGACATCAACCTGCTGATGCTGGACGAGCCCACCAACCACCTCGACCTGTTCACCCTCGAGGAGCTGGAGCGCCTGCTGTCCGACTATGGCGGGACGATGCTGCTGGTCAGCCATGACGAGGAATTCGTACGGAAGACCGCCACGCGGATCGTCCGCTTTGACCGCCGGACCCTGACCGCGTTCGAGGGCACGCTGGACGAGATGCAGGCGTCCGCCCGCCGGGAAACGAGCGAAGAGGACCGCCGGCTGGCAATGACGACCCTCGAGATGCGCCTTGCCGCCCTGTCCGCCCGCCTCGCCGCCCCCCGCAAGGGCGACCGTCCGGACGCGCTGCAGGCGGAATACCAGGCCCTCGCCGACCAGCTGCGCGCGCTGAAGCAGTCCCTCTGACCGGCGAAGCGCGGACGGACGGATTGCCTTTCGTCCTGAATATCATGATCCCGCGGCCGGCGGCACGATTTCTCTATAGAACACTTTTACCCCCGAAATTCGCGTACATGCGTACCTGCCGGGGCTGTGCCGTTGCCCGTGCTGCCGCTGCAGTCATTTTTCCTTTATCCCCCAGCATTTGACAGCGCCGGTACGTTGATGTATAATTCATCTTTGGTTATGTGTTAGTTTTAAACTCGTCCAGTCACCCCGCCGGACTGAACGATATGAAGGAGGCACCATCAATGAAAAAAATCTCGGCTATCCTGCTCACCCTGCTGCTCGCGATTTGCTGCTGTATGAGTATCGCGGACGAAACATGGACCTGCACTTCCTGCGGCAATGAATCAGCCACCGGGAAATTCTGCTCGGAATGCGGTGCAAAGAAGCCGGACGATAAATGGATATGCCTGAATTGCGGCCATGAAGCGACAGGAAAGTTCTGTTCAGAATGCGGTACTGCCAGGGAGACAGCAACCACACGGACTCAACCGACCGAAGATTACACTGAAACCGAACCGTCAGAAACTGCGTTAACCGAGGTTATCACCGAAACTGAATTCACCGGTATGCCGCTGGCTGTGACTTATCCCGTCACGCTGGACATACATTTCAAGCATAACCTGGTGATGGCGACCTATGATGTGGATCTTTTCCTTGACAATCAATTCATATACACACTGAAGCACGGCACCGACTATCATGCGACCCTTGATGTGCCGGTAGGAAGTCATACACTGACGTTCAATGAGCATGGTTCTGATTATGTCACTGGCGGTACAAGTTTCGATGTTCATGACACGACGAGCGTGGAATGCAGTATTGAAGCAAAAACATTGTATGTCGAAGTGGAGAAGGTCAAAATCAATGGCGCTCAGAACGGCAGTCCTGTAGTACGTTCGTTGGTTGAAGAAACAAGCCTGACCTTGGAAATCGACTGTGAGAAAAACGCAATGTTCTCAGAATACGATGTTGATGTCTATGTGGATCGGAATTATATCGCCACCATTCCGCATGGAAAAAGCATCCGGCAGACTGTCATCCTGCAGCCCAGCAACTATCGGCTCACTTTTTTCAGTGCTGAGGATTCGTCTGTCAGCAACTCGGTTAACGTCAGCGTCAATGGGGCGACGACATTCCAATGCGAAATCCACTGTAAGCGGAACAAGATCGTCGTCGATCACATAAAAACGATTCACTGATTTCAAGGAGGCACCACCATGGCCAGATGTCCGCATTGCGGGAGCAATCAGGTATCATTCCAGATCATCCAGACGGGGTCCGTCACGACCACCAAGAAAAAGGGCTGCCTGTTCGGGCTCGGCCGGCTGCTGCTGATCATCTGCACCTGCGGGTTATGGCTGCTGTTCGGCGCCAAGAAGGAGAAGAGCCGGACGCGGATCCAAAACAGAAAGGTCGCGATCTGCCAGAACTGCGGCCATCAGTGGAACGCGTAAAACGAACATACCCGCCGCGGCGTTGAGCGCCGGGGCATGTAAATACTATCTGCAACCTGAATTTTGAAGCGTACCTGTGTACCTGACTGGGTGCGACAGGGATTGCTGCGGGATGTTGAACGCAAGCCCGTAAGTACCGTGAACGCAAGAATACGAAAACGGATATGGGCACACTGGGAAGTATTCCATAGGAGCACCATGTTCAAAAAACGATAAGCGCCTGCCTTCACTGACATTTCCGCACCCAATTTCCACTGTCATCCTGAGCATCCGCGCAGCGGATAGCGAAGGATCTGTTCTGCGGCAGGGGAACACAGTTGGAAAGCGGTAATTGGCTGATTTTATCAACCTGTTCTGCGTTTATGGACGCCGACAGTGTCTGTAGTCTTTTCTGCTGATTGGATCCTTCGCTCGCTTTGCGGCTCAGGATGACAGGCGGGGGTTGGGTTAAGGAAGTGTTTGTAGTTGCAGGCGTTTGGTGCGATTCGGAGGCCGCGGGAGGATGTCATTCCCAGTGTCTGCCTGCACCATCTGACGCCGTCACACAATGACTGAACACAAAGCCAACAAATTCTGTCATCCTGAGCATCCGCGCAGCGGATAGCGAAGGATCCGTTCTGTGGCAGGTGAACACAGTTGGAAAGCGG
>CACXEB010000537.1 GCA_902766515.1 uncultured Eubacteriales bacterium | reverse complement strand
CATCATCATGGGCAGCGACAGCGACCTGCCCGTGGTACAGAAGGCTGTGGACCAGCTGAGAGGCCTCGGGATCCCGTTTGAGGTCCATGTGTACAGTGCGCACCGGACGCCGGAGGAGGCCAGGGCCTTCGCCCTGTCGGCCCGGGAGAACGACTTCGGCGCGATCATCGCCGCGGCCGGTATGGCGGCGCACCTGGCGGGCGCGCTGGCCGCCAACACGACGCTCCCGGTGATCGGCATTCCCTGTGTTTCCGCAGTATTGGATGGTATGGACGCGCTCCTGTCCACCGTGCAGATGCCCAGCGGCATCCCGGTGGCGACGGTCGCGGTCAACGGCGGCGCCAACGCCGCGCTTCTGGCCGCCCAGATCCTGGCCGTGGAGGACGCGGCCCTGGCGGCCCGCCTGGACGCCATGCGGCGAGAAGCCGCCCAAAAGGTGCTGGCCAAGGACGCCGGCATCCTCGAACGCCTGTCCTGATCCATTATTCATTCATTCTATGTGAGAAAAGGAGCCTTGAGACCATGGAACAGAAGCTTGTATACACCGGCAAGACCAAGAACGTCTACGCCCTGGACAACGGCAATTACCTGCTCAAATTCAAGGACGACTGCACAGGCAAGGACGGCGTGTTTGATCCGGGCGAGAATTCCGTCGGCCTGACCATCGAAGGCGTGGGCGACGTCAACCTGCGCATGAGCATCTACTATTTTGAAAAGATCAACGCCGCCGGCATCAAAACGCACTATGTGAGCGCCGACCTGGCAAACACGACCATGGAAGTCCTGCCCGCGAAGGTGTTCGGCCATGGCCTCGAGGTCATCTGCCGGCTGAGGGCGGTGGGCAGCTTTATCCGCCGCTACGGCGAATACATCGAGCCCGGTACGGCCCTGCCCGCTTACGTGGAAATGACCTTCAAGGATGACGCCAAGGGCGACCCGCTGGTGACCCGCGACGGCCTGATCGTCCTGGACGTCATGACGGGCGAACAGTATGACCGGATCAGGGAGATGACCCAGCAGATCACCCGGATCGTGGCGGACGACATGCAGGCAAAGGGCCTGGAGCTGTACGACATCAAGTTTGAGTTCGGCTACGACGCTGACGGCAATGTCATGCTGATCGACGAGATCGCGTCCGGCAACATGCGCGTATACAAGGATGGCCAGTACATCGATCCGATGACCCTGTCCAAGCTGTTCTTCGCATAATCAACCGGAGGAGGAAAACCGGCCGTGGGTGGTTTTTTCGGTATCGCGTCAAAAGAGGATTGTCTGACCGAGGTGTTTTTCGGGGTGGACTATCATTCGCATCTCGGAACACGCATCGGAGGCATGGCGGCCTATGATCCGGAAGCCGGTCTGCAAAGGCAGATCCACAGTATCGAAAATGCGCCCTTCCGTACGCGGTTTGAACATGTTTTCGATGAAATGAAAGGAACCAGCGCGATCGGCTGCATCAGCGACGCTGACCCGCAGCCGCTGCTGGTCCGTTCTCATTTCGGCACCTATGCCATCTGCATGATCGGCCTGATCAACAACGCAGACCAGCTGACGGAGGAATGCCTCCGGAACGGAGAGAGCTTCGACGTCATGTCCGGCGGCAAGGTCAACGCCACGGTCCTCGTATCCAGGCTGATCAACAGCGGGAAGACGATTGCGGAGGGCATCCGCAAAGCGAACGAGCTGGTCAGCGGCACCGTGTCCATCCTGCTCCTCCTGGAAGACGGCCGGCTGATCGCCGCGCGCGACCGCTACGGCCGGCTGCCGGTCCACATCGGCAAGGGCGAGGCGGGATACGCCGTATCCTTTGAATCCTACGCCTACCAGAAGCTCGGCTTCGAGGACGATCGGGAGCTTGGACCGGGCGAAATCGTCGAGGTGACCCCCGACGGCGTGACGCAGCTCAGCCCGCCGGGCAAAAAGAAGCGGATCTGCTCTTTCCTGTGGAGCTACTACGGCTATCCCACCTCCACCTACGAAGGCGTCAACGTGGAGGTCATGCGCTACCGCAACGGCGCGATCCTGGCGCTGAACGACCGGGTCAGCCATCCCGGCGAGATGGCGGAGATCGACTATGTGGGCGGGGTGCCGGATTCGGGCACGCCGCACGCCATCGGCTACGCCAACCAGAGCGGCAAGCATTTTGCCCGCGCGTTCATCAAGTATACGCCGACGTGGTCCAGGTCCTTCATGCCGTCCAACCAGAGCTCCCGCTGCCGGATCGCCAAGATGAAGCAGATCCCGGTCAAGGAGCTGATCGAGGGGAAAAACCTCCTGTTCGTGGACGACTCCATCGTCCGCGGGACGCAGCTCAAGGAGACCGTCGATTTCCTTTATGAAAGCGGCGCGAAATCCGTCCATATGCGCTCCGCCTGCCCGCCGATCCTCTTCGCCTGCAAATACCTGAATTTCTCCCGCTCGAACAGCGACATGGACCTGATCGCCCGGCGGGTGATCTACGAGCTGGAGGGGGAAGAGGGCTTCGAGCACCTCGACGAGTACAGCGACCGCGAAACCCGGCGCGGCCAGAACCTGCGCCAGGCGATCTGCGAGAAATTCAAGTTCTCTTCGCTCGATTTCCAGAGCCTGGACGGCGTCGTCGCCGCCATCGGGCTGCCGAAATGCGATCTGTGCACGTACTGCTGGGACGGAAAGGAGTAACAGGGTATGAATGAATCACATTCCGCTTCCTACGCGGCTGCGGGCGTGAACATCGAAGCGGGGTATGAAGGCGTCCGGCTGATGAAGCAGCATGTGGAGCGCACGTTCATCCCCGGCGTGATCGGCGGCATCGGCGGCTTTGGCGGCCTGTTCGCCCCGGATATGGCGGGTATGAAAAAACCGGTGCTCGTATCCGGTACCGACGGCGTGGGCACCAAGCAGCGCATCGCGCAGCTGATGGACAGGCATGATACCGTGGGCATCGACTGCGTGGCCATGTGCGTCAACGACATCATCTGCTGCGGCGCCAGGCCGCTGTTTTTCCTTGATTACATCGCCATCGGCAGGAACGTGCCGGAAAAGGTGGCGGCGCTGGTATCCGGCGTGGCGGAAGGCTG
>CACXEB010000536.1 GCA_902766515.1 uncultured Eubacteriales bacterium | reverse complement strand
TCCGCGGCTGGAAGCAGCGCGGCGAGAACACCGTGCTGAAACCCGGTGATACCCTCTCCATCCCCGGCCACGACCTGTATCTGGACGCCGTGTTTGAGTCCGGCGCCGTCGATACCGGCATGAATCCCTCGCTCTACACCTTCGTGGTGTGGGTGCCGGATAGCGCGAGCGCTGAGGGCTACGAGGAATGGTCTTCTGGAGACGAGGGCATGGCGATCCGCCGTGTGACCCAGTTTGGCGAGGACTTCATCCTGCCGACCAACTACGGCGATGTGCCGTCCGGCGGCAGGTGGATGGTCTACTATCAGGAGATCATCTACGCCGGCGATACGCTGGTCGCGCCGCCTGAGGCGCCCTCCTCGCCGATGGATGGCGAGCCCGGCTTCCGCGGCTGGTACGCGGACGCGAGGCTGTCCCGCCGCTACGACGACTTTGGCAGGGTCTTTACCCCGCGCAACACGGTGATCTATGCCAGCTTCAAGCTGCCGATGCGCGTCAATTATCACACCATTGACGGCTACATTCAGGGCGTTCAGAACTATCCCTGGGATGGCAGCGGCAGGCTGGATACCGGCACCGTCGGCATCAACTACATCGTATACAACGATGGCAAGACCTACAAGCTGAACGAGTGGACCGATTACAACTACACCGATCAGGATAAGCCCCACATCTATTCCCGCGAGCAGGTCAAGGCGATGGAACCGGAGGCCAGGTTCTACGCCTACGCTCGCAGCTATCCGAACGTGGCTGTCGATCATGAAATGGACCTCTACCCGGTCCTGGTCGAGGGCTATACCGTGACCTTCAACACCGACGGCGGCACCTACATCGCCCCCGAGTTCTACCAGGTGGGCGAGACCGTGGATGCGCCCGCCGATCCCACCAAGGGCGCGGCCGGCGACGGCTTCGTGTTCATGGGCTGGTACACGGACAGCGAGGACCTGGCGCCCGTGGGCGAACGTGATGAGAGCAGCGCCTGGACGATGGAGAACGGCTTGAAGGTGTACCCGATCAAGTGGGGCGAGACCCTGCATAAGGATGCCGTCGTGTACGCGAAATTCTCCGCGGCCACCGACGCCCGCCGCGTGACCGCCATGGTGTGGATTGAACAGCCCGACGGGGCGACCTGGAGCTACGGCGGCAGCGTTGACGTTTCGGAAGAGCTGCTGCTCGGCGCCATGTTCAAGCTGACCAACGAGGCGCGCCAGGCGTTTGAAGCCGATGGCCAAAAAATCGACGCCATGCTGGACGCCGCGGTGACCGCCGGTATCGATTGGCGCGACTGGTTCGAATACAAGGCTGTCAGCCCCTCCGCCAGCACGCCCGGCACCAGCACCTCCCTGACGGTGTCGTCCGGTGACAACAACATCAACCTGTACTATGCGCGCAAGCGCTTCACGCTGACGTTCGACGCGGGCGACGGCGTATTCGACGCGGCCAAGCTGAACCAGCCGGGCACCGCTCTCAGCGCGGACGGCAAGACCTATACCGTCGATGTGTGGCTGGACAGGGATCTCTCCCAGGTCTGGCCGGACGGCAGCGCGATCGCCGCAATCTATGATCCCGAGGAGCCGGACGAGCCCGATGAAAGCAGGGCGTTCGTGGCCTGGAAGAACAACGGTGTGGATTACCGGTATGAGTCTTCAGCCAGCTATGAAAAGCTGACGAGCGCCTGGGGCATCGGCGCCGGACAGACCAATGCGACCTTCACTGCCGAGTATCAGAACACGGAAAACAACTATGCTTATCCCTCGCTGGGAACCGGCGCGAATCCGCTTCAGGATACGTCCAAGCTGAAGTACAAGGTCCTCATCAGGCGCTATGTGGGCGACAAGCTCTTCACGGAAGTGCTGGAGAATGTGTCTTACGACGACTACAAGGCCATCTACGAGCCGCTGTTTGAAGCCTCTACGACCAACTTTACGGAGGGCGGCTTCGCCAGCAAGACGGAGCATCGTCTCCCGAAGATGGCCGATATCAAGGCGGCTGAAAGCCTCGCCGCGTTCACCGTGGATGGAGAGGCCTACGGGCTTTCCGACCTGGATACCGCGAAGATGGACGCAGAGGCGGGCGATACGGCCTTCTACAACAACACCAGCTTCGACCGGGTCAAGTA
>CACXEB010000535.1 GCA_902766515.1 uncultured Eubacteriales bacterium | reverse complement strand
TTGTCGGAATAGTTATAGATCCGGATGCGGTACTTCTGGCGGTAGTAGATGCCGCTCATTTTGTCGTACAGGGAATCGTCCTGCGCCGTGTCAAAATAGAGCGAGCGGATGCTGTACTCGCCGCCGTTCTTCGCCGCGTTCGGGTCCAGGCTGAGCACCGGGAGCAGGTTGCGCCTGAGCACGTCCACCTGCAGGGGACTCAGCAGGTATTTCAGCTCATGCCTTAACGGGATCGCCATGATCAGGCCCCTGTTTCAGTCTGCATGGCGACGATGGTCGCGTCGTGGACGCCGTCGATGTCCAGCATATGGCCGACCAGGTCTGCTTTCTGGTCCAGGCGGACTTCATAGGTCATCTCGGCGCCGGCGCGGGTGACGGTCTTGGAGCGCAGGCGGCTGAAGCGCACGCTGCGGCGCAGCTCGGCTTCGATATCGCCTTCCGCGTACTCGTCATAGTGCATGACCAGCAGGTAGCCGTTCGGGCTGCGGAAATGCACATAGCTGAGCATCAGCAGGATCAGGCCGATGAGGAAGACCACGACCACGGAAATGATGTACTGGCGTGCGCCGATCAGGATGCCCATCGTGATGGCCCAGAACATGTAGGCGGTGTCCAGCGGCTCCTTGACCGCCGTGCGGAAGCGCACGATGGACAGCGCGCCGACCATGCCCATGCTGAGCGCGACGTTGGAGCCGATGGCCATGACGACCGGCGCGGTGATCAGGGTCAGCATGATCAGCGTAAGGGAGAAGTTCGGGCTGTACAGGACGCCGCGGTAGGTCTTCTTGTAGACCATAGAGATGACGATGCCGGCAATCAGCGCCCCCACCAGCGCGAAGAGGACATTGAGGGGGGTGAAGTTGCTCAGCTGGCTGGCGAACCAATCGCTGATGGAACTGCTTTTGGCGAGGTCATTGATGCTGACGGTAGTGTTTTCCATGGTGTCCTCCTGAACTGTTATTTCTTCTTGGCTAACGGGTCCTCCGGCTGTTCGCCGAAGAGCTCGAGCATCTGCGCGTTGCTGACGTTGAAGGCTTCTTTGATGAATCCCCAGAGGAAGTGGTGGCGGCGGTTGATGGTATCGCGCATGCGGTTGATGCGGGTGTTCCAGTAGCCGATCGCGCCATCCTTGTTGAGCGGGGAGTCGGAGTTGATCTTCTTGTCGTTGAGGGGCGCCCAGCGCTCGAAGTGCATGGGCATGGCCGGCTCAAGGATCGCCTTGATCTCGGACAGCTTGTTGTTCATGACCGCGGGCGTGAGCGTGCGGTAGATATAGGCCAGCCGTTCGAGGAAATACTGCTTCATCTGGTCGTTTTCCAGCAGCTTGAGGAAGATCGTGTTGTTGATCAGCTTGTCGCCCATGCCCTTCGCCTTGGTGTAGGATTTGGGGCTGTTGAAGCTGGAGGAGAACATACCGTAGTCCAGGTCGAAGATCAGCCACTTCCATTTCTGGCCGGGGCCTGGCAGCTTATAGAACATGGTATTGCCGATGTCGGAGTTGCCGAAGAACATCTCGATCGCCAGGTAGTCATAGTAGCTGTCGATATCGACGTTATCGAGAATGTACTGAAGATCGGCCTCGTTCTTGCCCGGGGAGGACGCCTTGATGCGGTCCAGCATGGCCCGGTATTCCTTGTTGCTGCCCTGGACCGAGGTATAGCTGGCGCGCAGGATGGTGATCTGGTCAGCCAGGTCCATGTCGAGGCCTTCCCACTGGGCGATGCAGAAGCGGTCCTTGCGCTCGCGCATGTTGTAATGGCCGTAGTATTCGCCGTTGATGTAGACGATGACGGGCTTGAAGGCCAGATGGATGATGTCCGTGTCCAGCAGATCGATCAGCTGGCTCTGGAAGCCGTCCGCCATCCGCGTCCATACGCAGTCGTTGCCGGAGTTCCGCAGGTTGAAGGATTTGTAGTAGGTGAAGGGACGATCCTCGAACAGCGGGTACTCGAAGTATTTATCGCCATACTTCGCCTGCGCGCGGATCTTCAGCGTCTTCTGCGGCATATCCAGGCTGTAGTCGCCGCCCAGCGCTATCTTGACGCCCTGGGAGATGACGGTGCCCGCGCCGTTCTGCTCGAAGACCTCGATGTACGCGGGGCGCGGGATCTTGCCGAACTGACGGTAGATCGCGTTCCTGAAGGGGATGCCCCTGGACTTGTCCAGGTTGGGTCCGGCGGTGAAGAGGCCCGTCTTTTCGTTGTACAGCTCGTCCGGATCAATGATCACGGAGACCACCGGCAGCGTGAAATAGGTGTTCATGATATAGGACGCGCTGACGGTATCGCTGGGCTGCAGGCCGCTCTGGAAGGCGCGGGCGCGCAGCACCATGGAGGTCTGGAGGGCCAGCGGAACCGTGTATTCCGAGCTGTTCTCCAGCGTCGGGATGGCGCCGTCGGTGGTATAGCGCACCGTGGTGCCCTCCGGCACGTCGATGCTCACGATGAGGGTGCCCTCATACAGGCCGCCCTTCGCGGACAGGGTCGGTGTCGCGGCATAGCCCGCAAAGCCCGCGCCGTTCCGCTGTCCGGGCGTCGGCGCGTCATAATAAAAAAAACCGCTCGATTCAAGGGAACGGCCGTAGGAGACATCCGTGCGCATCTGGGGGATATACAGCTTGTCCAGCACGCGTCCCTGAGGATCACTCAGGGTGATCACCTCGCCGCCCGCCTTGGTGATGCCGTAGGAGGTATGCAGGTTGGCGCCGCTGCCCGGGGTGGCGGACTTATCGCACCGGATGACCTTATATTCTCCCGGATAGATAGTCGTCCCCAGCGGGAACTGCCATTTTCGCGGCCAGCCGATATTGTCGCTCAGGCCACAGAGCGAAAGGTCATAGGGAGCGGTGCCGGCGTTGTACAGCTCGATCCGGTCGCAGGCCGCTTCGCCGTTCGCCGGCGTCACCGTATCCGCGGAGGCGATCACCTCGGTGATGTACACCTGGCTCTCGTTCACCTGCCGCAGATACCGGTCCGCGTCCGCGATGCCCTGGGCGGTATTCGGCCGCCCCGGCGTCGCCGTCTGGAACACCGACCACACGTTCGTGCCGGGGTTCCGCCCGTAGGACACGTCCTTGCCGATGTTCGGCACCGTGATCCGGTCCACCAGCTCGCCGGCCTTGGTGGTCAGCACCAGCGTTTCCCCTTCGCCGGAGAGGCGGAAGTTCGTGTGCGGGATGCCGTTCTGCTGCATCTTATTTTTACCGGAGCAGAACACGATGTAGTACTGCCCCGGCTCGATGACCGAGCCCTCGGGGAAGAACCATTTCAGCGGCTTCTGCTCGTTATCGCTCAGCGCGACGTCGCTCAGGCGGATGGTCTCCGTCCCGGCGTTGTACAGCTCGATCCAGTCGGAAAGCTCGCCGTCCTCGTCCCGCAGGCCCGATTTCGGCACCGGCATGACCTCGTTGAACATCAGCGTGTCCGGCTCGACTGCGAAATTCTTCAGGTATTCGATATGGCCCTCATAGGTCTTTTCGTAGCCCGGGGCGTATTCATCGGATTTGCGCCATTCCGTCCGCGAGACGCGCTGGTAGCTCTCGTCCGCGTTCAGGGTCGGCACCGCCACCTGGTCAATGCCCACGCCGTTCTGGTCAAACAGGAACACGTTCACACCCAGGCTGGACAGCTTGCACTTGGCATGCAGCGTGCCCGCGGGATCATCCCGGTTGACCTTGTCACAGAAGACGATCACCCGACCGTTCGGCGCGAGGGTCATTTCCGGGAACAGGAACTGGATCTTGTCCGAACGGTTGGAGAGGCCTACGTTCTTCATCGAAATCGGATGGTCCGTACTGTTCCAGATCTCCAGCCAGTCTCCGAAGGCGCCGTTTTCATCCGGCAGGGCGCTGGCGTTGTCGGTCATGATCTCGCTGAAATACAGCCCCGCCGCCGTGGACTGGCCGCTGCTCACGGCATT
>CACXEB010000534.1 GCA_902766515.1 uncultured Eubacteriales bacterium | reverse complement strand
GGATATCCCAGCCGAACGCCTCGTACAGCAGGTTGTACTTGGGCGTGGAGGAAAGGTACTCCGTCCCGCGCATCACGTGGGTAATGCCCATCAGGTGGTCGTCCACGACATTGGCGAAATTATAGGTTGGCATGCCGTCGGCCTTGATCAGCACCATATCGTCCAGGGTGTCGTTCGGCATCGTGATATCGCCGAACACCAGGTCGTGATAGGTCGTCTCGCCCTCGGTCGGCGCGTTCAGGCGGATCACGTAAGGCACGCCCTCCGCCAGCTTGCGGTCGATCTCCGCCTGGGTCAGGTGCAGGCAGTGCTTGTCATATTTGAAGACCTCGCCCCGGGCTTCCGCCGCGGCGCGGCGCTCGGCCAGCTCCTCTTTCGTGCAGAAGCAGTAGTAGGCGTGGCCGGATTTCACCAGCTGCTGCGCATACGGCAGGTACAGGTGCTTGCGCTCCGACTGGACGTAGGGGCCGACGGGGCCGCCCACATCCGGGCCTTCATCCCAGTTGAGCCCGCATTCGCGCAGCGTATCATAGATGACGTCCGTCGCGCCCTCCACCAGGCGCTCCTGGTCCGTGTCCTCGATGCGCAGGATAAACTTCCCGCCGTGCTTCCTGGCGAACAGGTACTCGTACAGCGCGGTCCTGACGCCGCCCAGATGCATGAACCCCGTGGGCGAGGGGGCAAATCTTGTTCTGACTTCCATATCGTTTCCTTCTTTCTCAGCGGCGGCTTCCCGGCCGCTCCCGCGGGTTACGCGCCGCCCTTCTGCTTGCTGTCCTTGAGGCTGACGGTGCGGTTGAACACCGGCAGCGCGTCCGTCGAATCGGGATCCTTGCAGAAATAGCCGGTCCGCAGGAACTGGTAGATCGCGCCGGCGGCCGCTTCCTTCACGACCGGTTCGGCATAGCCGCGGCGGACGGTCAGGCTGTCCGGATTCAGGCGGCGGATGAACTCCCGGAGCTTGCGCTCGGTGGAATTCATTTCCTCGGCTTCTTCCTCGCCGTCCGCAGCCTCCGCGGCAGGTTCATCCTCCGCGGCGTCGGCGGTCAGCAGCGGCTCATACAGCCGGGCCTCGATGTCCGTGCAGTCGGCGGCATTTACCCAGTGCAGGGTGGCGCCCTTGATCTTGCGGTCCGCGCCGGGCGTCCCGCTCTCCGTACTGAGGTCGACGGTGCAGCAGATCTCCGTCACCCGGCCGTCTTCGTCGGCGGTATAGCTGTCGCAGCGGACGATGTACGCGCCCTTCAGCCGCACCTCGTTGCCCGGGTACATGCGCTTGAAGCCCTTGACCGGTTCCGGCAGGAAATCTTCCCGCTCGATCCACAGCTCCCGGCCGAAAGTGACGGTATGGGTCCCCCGTTCCGGATGCTTGGGATGGTTTTCCACCGTCAGCGTTTTGGTTTCGCCCTCCGGCCAGTTGGTCAGCACGACCTTCACCGGATCGAGCACCGCCATCACGCGCGTCGCCCGGTCGTCCATGTCCGTGCGGACGCAGCTCTCCAGCATGGCGTAATCCACCACGCTGTCCGCCTTGCTGAGGCCGATGCGGTTGACAAAGTCACGCACGGCCTCGCCGCTGTATCCGCGGCGGCGCATCGCCGACAGCGTCGGCATCCGGGGATCGTCCCAGCCGCTCACATAGCCGCCCTCGACTAGCGCGCGCAGGTAGCGCTTGGACATGACGGTCTGCGTCAGGTTCAGCCGGGCAAACTCGATCTGCCGCGGCCGGCCGGGCAGCATGTCCCTGCTGTGCTCCACCACCCAGTCATAGAGGGGGCGGTGGATCTCGTACTCAAGGGAGCAGAGGGAGTGGGTGATCTCCTCCAGCGCGTCGCCGATGGGATGCGCAAAGTCATACATCGGATAGATGCACCACTTGTTCCCCGTCCGCCAGTGCTCCTTGTAGAGGATGCGGTACATCGCCGGATCGCGCATCACGACGTTCGGGGACGCCATATCGATCTTCATCCGCAGGGTCTTGCTGCCCTCCGGGAATTCCCCGGCGCGCATGCGGCGGAACAGGTCCAGGGATTCC
>CACXEB010000533.1 GCA_902766515.1 uncultured Eubacteriales bacterium | reverse complement strand
TCCCCTTGACAAAGGTTTTGCCGATGGAGTTGTTGCTGTCAATGGCCGCGGCGCCGAGGGCGACAAGGCCGAGAGCCAGCAGCGCGGCAGGGCCGGATACGGCGGTAAAGGTGTGGGCCAGCTTGGGCAGGAGGGTGATAACGCTGCCCATGCCGGCCATGACAGGGCCGGTGGCTGCGGCCAGGGCGGCCATCAGCAGGGCGCCTGTCTGTGTTTCCTTATCCGCCTTGCGGAAGGCGTCAACGTACTTCGTGGCTTCCTGGACGGTCTTGCGAAACCCGTTCTCCGCAAGCCCCCAAAGCGTGATCTCCAGGCCCTCCAAGGCGCTTTTGAACAGCGTCACGTCGCCCTGCGCGTTTTCCAGCATGATCTTGGACATGCGCTTGGCTGCGCCGGCGCTGCCGTTTACGGCGGCTGTCAGATTGGCGAATTCTTCATCCGTGGCGTTCATGATCGCCAGCAGGCCGGAGAGGCCGCGGGCGCCCGCCAGGTCGGAAACGGCGGTCAGAAAGTCGCCGTTGCCATCTGTCAATTTCTGAATGCGCGCATCGTATTCAGCCTGGGTAATCGTCCCGGCTTCAAGCTGGCCGTCCAACTCGCTGACAGTCTGACGAAGCGCTTTGATATCATACCCGCTGTTTTTTGCGGCGGTCCTGAAATCATTCATCAGGGTGGCGAAGTCCTTCACCTGGCCGTTGGAGTCATACAGGGAGACACCGAGTGTTTCCATGGCGGCAGCCTGTGTCTTGGTCGGGGAAATCAGGTTGCTCAGCACCTGACGCAGGCTGGTGCCGGCCATGCTGCCCTTAATGCCTGCGTTTGCCATCAGGCCCAGAGCTACGGCCACGTCGTCCACGGAATAGCCCAGGGTGCCGGCAAGCGGCGCCACATACTTGAACGACTCACCCATGATGGATACGTTGGTATTGGAATTGGAGCTTGCCGCCGCCAGCACATCGGCGAAATGAGCGGCATCGGCGGCGGTCAGACCGAAGGCGGTCAGCGCGTCCGTCACGATGTCGGAAACCGTGCCAAGGCTCTCGCCGGAGGCGGCTGCCAGATCCATGATAGGCGCGAGGCCGTTCAGCATCTGATCGGTTTTCCAACCGGCCATAGCCATATATTGCAGGGCCTCGCCGGCTTCGGATGCGGTGAAGGATGTTGTGGATCCCATTTCCAGGGCTGCCGCCCGCAGCGCTTCCATGGCCTCTGTGCTGCCTGTCACGCTGTCGCCGGCAATGGCGAATACCTTGGACATCTGCGCGTCAAAGCCGCTGCCTGCCTGATAGATTTCGCTGGCCATCTTTTTCAGGGGGACGGTGACGGCTGCGGTCATGGCCGCGCCGCCGATCATCATGCCCTTGCCGAGGTTTCCCAGCTGCTTTTCCGCGCTGCTTACGGCGCTGGAAACGCCGCTTGTGTCCAGATTGAAACTGGCGAACAATTCGCCGACTTTCAGCGCCATTTAATTCACCACCTTACTTCCGTGATCCGTTTGTTGACAATACCGATGCAAAGAAAGCGGCCGCCTGTGAGCGGCCTTCTTCGACGGTGATATCTTCCTTCGGTTTGCGCTTTATTTCTTCGACGCGGGAGGCGACAGACCCATAGGGGGAGAGGTTCCGAAACAGGATCGAGAACCGTCTCCACGACAGGGTGTCAATCTGCTCTACCAGATCGATGCCGTAATCACGCAAAAAATCGGCCTCGACTGCGTCCCATATGTAGAGCAGGTTTACTTTTTTCCCTTATTGCTGGCGCTGACCATGCCATCCTCGTCGCTGATGGTCTCCACGTCGTCGCCGTCCACATCCTTGCCGTTGATCAGTTCGAACACCATTTTGATAAGGGTGACGAGCTCATCAACGAGCATACCCTTGGTGCAGAATTCATTGATGGCGTCGTGCCCGAACAGCACGTCGCCGGCGTTCAGCAGCATTTTGGTGACTTCAAATTCGGAGATCGAGGAATCGTTGGTGCGGGCCAGCGCCACAATCACAATGGCAGGGATCTGCGGCTTCACAGGATAATCCTTGCCGTATACGGTGACCATGATGGGCTCGTCTTTTTTCTCAGTCATGAAATTGTCGAAATTCAGAGTGCGGCTCATATCTGTTCCTCCTTCAAAAACAGCGCGGCGGGAAAGGCTGTGCTCTCCCGCCGCATGGTTGCTTATTCGGTAACGGTCACGGTCAGCGTGGCGGTCCTGGCGTTGTTCAGGCTTGTCACGACGATCTTCGCGGTGCCGGCGCTCACGGGAGTAACCGTGAAGGAATCCTCGGTGATGTTGCCGACAGAGGCGATGCGCTTGTTGCCGGAATTGATCCGATAGCGCTGGTTGCTGGCGTTCTCGGGAGTGAAGACGATGGTGATCACCTTCGCGGCGTCGCCCACCTGCATGGACAAGGAAGTGACGGCGGTATTGCCATCCTTCAGGGAAATGCCGGACAGCTGCACATAAGGCAGCACTTCCACATCGCCCACCTGCTGCAGATCCCAGCTCCTGGTGTCGCCGTCTTCGTCCGTGCCGTATTCCGTGCCGGTGACAACGCAATCCATCACGATCGCGGAACCGTAGGGATCGACGATCTTCAGCGTCGCATCGTCATCGCAGGTGCCGCTGCTGGCGTAATCATCCAGCATGGCCTGACCGGGATCCACGGCGCCGGTGGCCGCGTCCACTTTGGGCTTGCCGGACAGGGACAGCGCGCCGCTGCGCTTGGATACATAGGGTTCTTCCCACAGATCGGTGGCGGCGGAGCCATCCTCGGTGTCGCTGTCG
>CACXEB010000532.1 GCA_902766515.1 uncultured Eubacteriales bacterium | reverse complement strand
CTTGTTTCCGTGGGCTGAAGCTCCCTGAGAGAGATTGGACCGGAGCTGGAAGGCGAAGCGTTCTGTGAGCCGTTGAGCAGGATGTTGATAATGGTGAATTTGGCTGCCCAGCGGGAGCGGTTGGTGACCTCGACCACCAGGTTGATCCCCGGATCCAGCGGGGACGTGTCCCGGGTCATATAGATTCTCATGCGGTACGCATCCGTCTCAATGAGGCGGGGGATGACGGAAATGCTTTCCAGGTTTGGATTGACGACCGGTACCGGGATGCTCATATGGGTGTTCTGCTGCGTATCGGTGATCTGGAAAGCGGCGAAAAGCTGACTGGCGGACAACTGGGTCTGGAAGAAGCGCAGATGCCAGGACAGGGGCAGGCGAATGCTCTTTTCATCCGGCCGGTTGTTCGTTTCCCACTGGTCGAAGCCGCTCAGCGACTGCAGATCGTCGGGCATACGGCGCAGTTCCGGATAAAACTGCAGATCGGTATATTCGCTTTCGGCGACGGGGACCCTGTTGGTGTAGGTCTTTGTCGCCGGATCGTACCCGCGTACGCTGATAATCCTGAGACCGTCGCTGTCTGTCTCCGGCACGGCGGCAAACATGACGGACATGCCGCCCGCGCTGTTTTCACGGCCGCTTTTGTCCTGGTAAAGCGCATGGATATAATAAGTCGTCCCGTCGTCCGACAGCTGGTAGGCAAGCGGGCCAAGCAGCGGCGCTCCGGTATCATCCACGGCGTAGAGGGTCCGGCCGGAATAGTCGGCGCTGAGTTGTCCCTGTCCGTCGACCTGCGCGTCTGCCACATAGACGGGAGAATACAGGGTTTCTCCCTTCTCCGCGCCTTCCAGGGCGGTGGTCTGGGTGCCGTAAATGCCGTTGTTCAGGTCCCGCGCCGCGAGGACGATCAGCTGCGCCTCGGCAAAGGTTTCCTGCTGCTCCGGGGTCAGCTGCAGGGTGAACAGTGAGTTCCCGTCCTCCTCCGTCCGGTCCAGGGTCTGCATCCCGCGCCAGCTGGCCATGACTTCGCCGGTCAGCAGGGCGCCGAAGCGCTGCAGGTAGTCCTCATAGCCGCTGCTGAAGGTCATCGCGGCGTATTCCGACTTCCATTTTTCCACATATTTGCGTTTGTTGCTGAACGGATGATAGATGGACAGCCCGGACGCGCCGTCGATGCTGCTGCGGCTGTAGACCACGGCGCCGCTGACCGCGTCCAGCACGCGGCTGCCGCTGGTATTCCGGCTGTAATGCTCCACCAGGTCGCGGAGGTCGACCAGGTCATAGCTGTTTTCTTCGATCCCGCGGACCGCCTTGCCGAAGCCTGTGGCGGAAAAACGGAGCGCCGAAGCGGCGGTAAAGCTTTCGCGCGTCAGGGATTCCCCGATGGGGGAGAAGAAGCTGTCCAGCGCCTTCTGGATCGGCTCGATCCTGCTCAGGTCCACGCAGGAAAGGGTCAGGGCGTCGGAGGTGTCCGGCAGGCTGTCAAAGTACGCGTCCACGATCCGCCGGCCGGTTTCCCCGCCGTCCTTGTCGTCCCCGATCCCGGTCAGGAAGCTGTAGTTCCAGCCGCTGGCGGGCTCCGTCTCCTGGCTGGCGATCATGTATTCCGCGTACGGCGCGATGGCCGCGGCAACCTCGGCGCTGCTCATCAGGCAGGCGTCAAAGCCGATCCAGCGCAGCTTGCCCGGCAGCTGCGCGTCCTCCAGCGCCCGGGCGAGCTCGGACAGGCTCAGGCTGTCCATCGAAAAAAGCTCGTCCCAGCAGACGCCTTCCATCGGTCCGCCGCCGTGGTTCCACAGGATCAGGGCATAGTCGCGGGCCGGATACTTTTCGATCCCGAACCGGAGAAGGTGGGTCAGCGAAGCGGCCTCGCCCATGTCGCGGGCCGTGTCGCTCCAGACGACGCGGGAGCGCTTCGGGCGGAGCTCAAGGATATGGCTCTTCTCCGGATCATAGCCGGTCGACCAGGTGTTGGCGCCGCCGAGCATGGCCAGGACCGCGGTCTGGGACGCGTCAAAATCCGTGTCCATGATTTCCTGCAGGTCGGCGCTGGCGGAGCCGAAATTGCTTTCGAGGTTGCTGCCGCACATATAGATCATCAGCGTCAGCCCGCGCTGCGGCTGTTCCGCGTACGCCGGCTGCAGCACCGCGAGCAGCAGGACAAACAGGAGGGCGGTGATGATGATCCTTCTGTGCATGATATTGATCTCCTCACAGAACCTTTCAGAAAGGACAGCGCCGTCATCCGCTGTCCTCTTAGGTACGGAATCCCTGAGCGCGCCGGTTTATTCGGCGG
>CACXEB010000531.1 GCA_902766515.1 uncultured Eubacteriales bacterium | reverse complement strand
TCGGGGCCAGGCGGAGCGTCACCGTCACGCATTCCGCGTCCCGGTAGGCCGCGAGCAGCCGCATTTGCCCGCCGTCATCCGGCTGCAGCAGCATCCGCACCCGCAGCGTCCCGGCGCTCCGGCGGCCGGGCCGGGCCGTCGCCCAGCCGCTGTCGAGCGGCGTCGTGTCTACCATGTCACAGGAGACCGCCGGGCATTGCAGCCCGTAAATGCCGCCGAGGGCCTGGGCGTCCACCGTCACGGTGATCCCGGGCGCCCGCTGGATCCGCTGTTCAGGCATCTTTTTCCTCCTGCTGTGCTTTCTCCAGGGCCGCATAGGTCCTGGGGCCGCAGACGCCGTCCGCGCGCAGGCCCGTGGCCCGCTGAAATGCCCGGACGGCCGCTTCTGTCTTCGCGCCGTAGCGGCCGTCTTCGGTGAGGGCGGCGCCGCGCGCGTTCAGCCGCTCCTGCAGCGCCCGCACGTCGCTGCCCGAATCGCTCCTGCGCAGCGTCCGCGCGCCGAGGGGGACCGCCCGCGGCCGGACCTGCCCGCCGTAATCCAGGAATGGCAGGGCAAACCAGTGCGTCCACGGCCGGTCCGTGATCGCCGTCCGTACGCAGCCGTACCGGTAGCCGCGCCATTCGACCACCTCGCCGCCGCCGGCGGTATAGCCCAGGTGTCCCGCTTTGTACAGCGCCAGCCCGGGCGTGTCCGGCAGGGTGGCGATATCGCCCCAGGCCGCGCCCTGAGCTTTCGCCCACTGGAAGAGGCTGTATGCGCCTTTGTCCGGGCAGCCGTTCGACCGGTAGCGCGTCCTGTAGGCGCTGCCCGTGCCGACGGACGCGAGGACGCCCTGGCCGCCGTCCGTCCAGGCGTAGCCCTTGCAGGCGCCCACGCAGTCCGCGACCACCCGCCGGGCCGCGATGTCCCGGCGGTACTTCTTCAGCCGGCCCGCGCCGTAATGGGCGGGGTAGCGGGCCCGTTTCTTCCTGAGCAGCGCTTCCGTGGCGCGGTATACGCAGGTACCGTACCAGTAGGGCTGACCGATCATGTCTCCGCACCAGCGGGCGAAGTGCTCGTTGGTCATCGGGATCTCCGACCGGTCCGTCATGGCGCGTCCTCCTCCCGTCCGTGCAGCTGCCTGAGCGCCGCCTTCAGCCGTTCCGGCACCGGCAGCCCCAGCCGCGAGGCGTTTTCGAGCAGGCTGATGCCCTCGTTGGACAGGTAAAAGCAGATGACCGCCGTCCGCATGGCCGCGCCCGTGCCTGCCACATAGACGTCCAGCGTGTGCCCGACCCCGACCAGGATGAAAATCAGCGCCTTGCGGCAGATTCCCCGGAACCCGGCCGCGCTGGACAGCCGGCGGTCGGCCAGGGCGCAGAGGACGCCGGTCAGGTAGTCCAGGGTGCACATCGCGACGAGCGCGATCAGCGGCCCGTCCGCCCCGCCCAGGAAATACCCCAGCCATCCTCCGAGCGCCGTGACCCCCAGCTGGATCCGGGCCCAGGCCCATTCAAGTGTTGTGTGTTTCACAGGTAAAACCTCCCATCAAAAAAACGCCCCGCGGCGCGCGCCGGAAGCGTTGATCAGAATATTTGCCCGGACCTGCCGGGCACTGTAATCGTATCACGGGACCGCCGGCGTGTACAGTGCCAGTTTCCCGCAATCATCTGCCAAAATGGTGCCAAGCGGCCTCCCTCTTGCAATTCAGTCGGTTATCTGGTATGATTTGGCCGGTATACCAGGCCTGAAAATATGAAACAAGAGGTGTTTCCGCGTGAAAAAGCTGATTTGTCTGTCCGCTGTCCTGTGGCTGCTGTGCGCATCGCTCCCGGCCTGGGGGGAAGGAACGGTCTGCGCGACCCCGGAGGCCTTTGTCGCCTACCTGCGGGAAATCGCGCTGACGGAGCCGCCGCTGACCAACATGCGGTTCCAGGTGCCCTGCACCGAGGAGCTGGTGAAGCGGCTGAACAGCGATATGGAGGAGCTAAAGCGGCTGGAACGGGCGGCCGGGATGGTCGAGGCGCACTTTGACGTTCCGTACCGGGACAGGATAACCTATATCAACTCGAAATTCATCGATTACCTGCCGGTCATCACGTCTCTGGACGTGTTTGACGAGCATATCGAAGCGCTGGCTGACAGCATCGATGACACCTTTTATTTCTATGTGGATCCGTCCGTGCGGAACGTGATCAACGAGCTCGATATGCGGGAAAGGATCGCGTACGGCAACACGCCGCTTGAGCTGCAGCCCTGGTATACGATGCTGCCGGACGTCACGCAATGCAGGGTGAAGTATTCGGACGGCATCCTGCTGCTGCACGCTTACAGGACCGGCACGCGGTCCCAACTGCAGGACGACGACCTGAAAACCGCGTATGACATCGCCGTCAGCGCCGTCCGCGGCCTGAAG
>CACXEB010000530.1 GCA_902766515.1 uncultured Eubacteriales bacterium | reverse complement strand
TAATTCATGATCTCTCTAATGACGTCATTCGAAGCATCACTGCCAGAAAATGGATTATGCGTATGTTTTAGATGCAATTTAGTATAAGGTCAAAATATTATACGAAACATTACCTTGAATATGGCCCCGACAGAACGCGCAATTGCACGAAACAGACGCTGTTTCCATGTGGAAAGATGTATGAGCCGGGCTGTTAACCGAAGGGTTGTAGGTTCGAGCCCTACCTGGGGAGCCATATAAGTATCATCCGAACCGGATTTCCAAATCGGAAAACGGTTCGGATTTTTTTATTTCAGTTTCGGGGATCTGAAGGCGGTAAGAAAAAGAAAATTTCGCTTTATCGCCCAATTACCCCCCGGCTGTGGTATACTGGACTGGATGATCCACATGCGGGAGTCCAATGCCTTGCTTGAAGCATGGCTGATGTCGGGTTCGATACGCTTCAGGGCGGATCCGACAGCGCGGGAGCGGTCAGGATCCAGGGAAGACAGATGCTGCGGAGCGGCTCCGCGTGACGACGCCGCGGGCATATCGACCGCTGCGGAAGCCGGCCGGAGAGGGAAGAACGGATCAGGAAGGAAGAAACAACGCGGCGAGGGATATCCTTTCATCCTGATGGACAAGGAAAACAGTATACGGGGCGGCCCTGGGCAGATAAAGCTGTGCCTGGCCTGTTGAAGCGAAATACTGGAGGATCGGTTGTATGTTGTCGATTGCCATAGTGGATGACGAAAAGGCATTCTCAGACCGGCTTTGCCGGATGATCGACCGTTACAAAGAGGAAACAGGGATCGCTGCTGAGGTCACCTGCTTCGAGGACGGCCTGGACATCGCGGACGATTTCAAATCCCGGTGGGACATTATCTTTCTCGACATCCAGATGAAGCTGATGGACGGGCTGGAGGCGGCGCGCCGCATACGGGCTTGCGACGGTGACGTGATCATCATCTTCGTCACCACGATGGCGCAGTATGCCATCAACGGCTACGAGGTGGACGCCTTCGATTATATCCTCAAACCGCTGGAGTATCCCAAATTCCAGCTGCGGATGCACAAGGCTGTCCGCGAGGTAGAAAAGAAAAAAGCCCATCGTTATGTGTACCTGAAAAAATACAGTGACGTGGTCAAAGTTTCGACGGATGATCTGCTCTATGTCGAAGTCAGCGGGCATACCCTGCGTTACGTGACTGAAACGGAGACGTACGAAAAACGCGCGACCATCGGCGAGGCGGAGAAAGAATTGGATGGACTGCCCTTTGCCCGGTGCAGCCTGTCCTACCTGGTGAACCTGAAGCGTATCGACCGCGTCGGCAAGGACAGTGTGCTCATCGGCGGGCAGGAGCTGCCCATCAGCCGGAACCGGAAAAAGGAATTCCTGGAAGCGTTCAGCGACTATCTGGAGGCGGGCTTCTGATGATCACCAGTGAGCAGTTGTTCCACTACCTGTATGGCTTTCCGCTGCAGCTGATGCTGTCGGTTTCGTTTTTCTTCATCCCTTTGAAAAAGAAAGAGAAATGGTTCCTGCGCCTGCCGCCGGTGCTCCTGATGGCCGCAGTGGAAATCGGGATGTGGATGCTCGTTTTTCCCCGACAGCCCGCATCGCCGTTCCTTCCCAGGTGCTTCTTTGCGCTGCACTACCTGCTGATATTTGCGATTTACGGTGCCGGCATCTTCCTGATGAGCGAAGCGACGCGCCATGAGGCTGCCTATTGCGTCGTCTGCGCCTACATGGTCCAGCACCTGTCCCACTGCCTCAACCTGATCGGCGATCACCTGCTGAAAACGCCGCCCGCATGGTGGACGAGTGAACCCATAGCCTATGTCAAACTGGCGCTGGTCGGGCTGGCGGTGTACCTGCTGTTCATCCGGAAGATCTGCCGGGACGGCCATTATCCGAATTCGGCCCTGCGTGCCCTGACCCTGTATGTACTGGTGATGGCGGTGATGTTCTTCCTCAGCATCCGCGTCAGCGAAATGCCGGAGGGCTGGCTGCACGGGGTGTATACCGCGCCGCTCATCATCATACTGATGTACGAGGAACTGCGCAGCGCGGACCAGCTCCGCCTGCAGCAGGAAATCCAGACCCGGGAGCACATGGACACCCTGCACCGGGCGCAGTATGAAATGAGCAAGGAGAACATCGCCCTCCTGAACCGTAAAAGCCACGACCTGCGCCGGCAGATCGTCGCGCTGCGCACCGTCGGCACGGCGGAAGAACAGGCCGAAGCCATCAAGGAGATCGAGCAGGCGGTGGAGATCTACGACCGGTCGTTCAGGACCGGCAGCCGTGCCATGGACACCGTGCTGATGCAGGAAGCGTTGAAATGCAGCCAGAACGGGATCGAGCTCTCCGTAGTCGCGGACGGGAAACTGCTCGGTTTTATCCGCTCCGTGGACCTCTACACGATGCTTTCCAACATCCTGGACAATGCGGTCGAGGCCAATCTGCGGATGGCGGACACTGCCCGCCGGGCCATCCACCTGTCCGTGCACGAGAAAAAGGGCCTGGTCATCCTCCAGTGCGAGAACCCCTACGAGGGTGAGATCACGATGCGGGATGGCCTGCCTGAGACCGTTAAGGCCGACAAGGAAAACCACGGCATCGGCACCCGGAGTATCACCGCTGCCGCGGCAGCGTACGGCGGTGTGGTCAGGATCGTTCCCCGTGACGGGATGTATGTACTGCGCATCATATTCCAGCCTCCGGATACCAATCAGGACGAAAAAACGACTACTTAGGACAAAGCCGCAAGCCGCGGCTTTTTTTGTGCTATCCTCAGCGCATCAGGTACGGACACCGTACCAACTATGAAGGAGGAACACCCCATGAAGAAGTTCACCGCTATGATCCTGGCCCTGGTCCTGGCCCTGACCTGCTGCGCGGCATTCGCCGAAAGTACTTACCACATCTATTTTTCTACCGCAGATCTGGCTGGTGTGACCGATAACAACGGTTTCGTCTCCGGCTGCGCACTGACCGAATGCAACACCCTTGTTCTGAAAGACGACGGCACCTACGAATACACCAAGCTCATGGGCACCGTGGATGCGGAAGGCAACGTGCTGGAGTCTGAGACTGGTTCTTACGCCATGCGGTATGTATTCACCGGCACTTACGCTCAGGAAGGTGATCAGGTGACGCTGAATGTTCCCGCCGAGTGTGTTTTCTCCGAGAACTGGGGTCCGCTGGTTGGCATGGGCTATATGAAGAACAGCGAAGGCACTGCCACCAACGGTGACCGCGTCAGCAACTATGAAGGCACCGACTATGACCCCATGGACAACTTCGGTACCCCCGTGTACAAGTTCGGCGGCCATGACGCTCCGGTTTCCGTGACTGTGAACGCCGACGGCACCTTCTCCTACAACGCTGTGGCCAGCTCTGACGACGACTGATCCTGACAACCACAGACATCCCGGACCGGGAGGGAGCGGACTGACCTCCGCCCTTCCCGGTTTCTGATTGAATGAGAATGCGGCTGTCGCGCCGTGCGGAGGAAAATATGAGCAAAGAAAAGAACTACAGCAAAAAATC
>CACXEB010000529.1 GCA_902766515.1 uncultured Eubacteriales bacterium | reverse complement strand
CCCTGCAGCGGGTGCGGGCCGGCCTTGCCGCCCGAAAGGACGGGCGAGTCCGCCGGTTCCAGCGCCACGACCCGCACGGCGGGATTCCGGGCCTTCAGGTATTCGCCCACGCCCGTCAGCGTGCCGCCGGTGCCGACCCCCGCGATGAATACGTCGACCCTGCCGTCCGTGTCCTCCCAGATCTCCGGCCCCGTCGTAGCCCGGTGCGCGGCGGGATTGGCCGGATTGACAAACTGTCCGGGGATGAAGCTGCCGGGGATTTCCCGGGCCAGCGCTTCCGCCCGGTCGATCGCGCCCTGCATGCCACGGCCCCCTTCGGTCAGCACCACCTCCGCGCCATAGGCCTTCAGGATGTTCCGGCGCTCCACACTCATCGTGTCCGGCATGGTCAGGATCAGCCGGTAGCCCTTGACCGCCGCCGTGACCGCCAGCCCGATGCCGGTGTTGCCGCTGGTGGGCTCAATGATGACGGCGCCCGGCTTCAGCAGGCCCCGCTCCTCCGCGTCCTCGACCATGGCCAGGGCCACGCGGTCCTTGACGCTGCCGGCGGGGTTCAGGTATTCCAGCTTCACCAGGACCGTCGCCCGCAGGTCCAGCGCCGCTTCGATGCGGCAGACCTCCATCAGCGGCGTATGGCCGATCAGCTCCAATGCGTTCCTGTAAATATGGGACATGATCTATCATCTTCCTTTCCCGGGCGCCGTCCTCATGATCTGATGGCCGACTGACCCATGTACAGATGTATATGGGTCAGTCGGAAAGCAGTATCAAAGACCGGCCGCCTCATAATCGATCCACATCGCGGGGCGCACCCCGAAAACAGCCACGGTGACAGACGCGTCGTCACAGGTACCGCTGCGGTACACATACGCGGCTTTGGAAGTGGTGGACCCCGTGGAGCGGAGCCACCAGCGCACCGCGGCCGTCCCGTCCGGCAGGCGGACCGCGCCGGCTGCTGCACCATGCCCGGCCGCATACTTCGTCGCGGCGCACATCCGTGCCGCGTCGTTCGGGAAATACTTCCACGCCTCCGCGTAGCTCAGCAGGAACACCTTGTCCTGGATCGGCCGCTCGCTGATGGAAGTCCATCCGTCACGGCCCTGCTCCCGGCTGTTGTCCACCCGCGTCGTCAGGATTGCCTTCTGCTCCCGGCTGTTGAAAGCCGCATAGTAAAAGTCCTTGTTCAGCCAGGCGCGCAGCGAGCAGGTGATCCAGCTGACCGGCGTTTCCTTGTTGTGATACTTCTGTACGTCCAGGCAGTACCGGCTGATCAGCAGGGCTTTGTGGCCGGCTGTGTTCACATCCAGCACCTGCCATTCGATGGGTGTCGTCCGGTCATTCCTGGTCTGGGCCTGCGGATAGGTCCCAAAGGTCACGACATCCCCCACCACGACGCCCGGCAATGTCGTCACCCGCAGGCGCATGAAGTTGGACCCCTCTCCGCCCGCGTGCGACCTGACCCGGATATCATACGGTGTGCCGGGCTTCAGGCCCGTGAACGTGTACCGGGCAGCGGTGACATGTTCGTTGACCGTGGTCATGCCGAGCTGACCGGCGATCGACCGGTAGACGGAATAGTACTCCGCGCCGGGCATATTGTCCCATGACACGGTGATGGTGTGCCTGGTTTTCTCCACGGCTTTCAGGCCCGTGACGGGCGCCGGCAGCGGACCGCCTTCCGTCGCCCCGCAGACTTTACAGGTTTTCGGCGCGTCCACGGTCGCCGCCTGCCAGGTATGGCCTTTCGCCTTGCCTTCCGTCGCCCCACAGACTTTGCAGGTCTTCGGCGTGGTACACGTCGCCGCCTGCCAGGTATGACCTTTCGCCTTGCCTTCCGTCGCCCCGCAGACCTTGCACATCTTCGGCACGGTACACGTCGCCGCCATCCAGGTATGGCTCCTGAGCCCGCCTTCGGTCGCTCCGCAGACGATGCAGGCCTTTGGGGTGACGCAGGTCGCCGCCTGCCAGGTATGGCCTTTCGCCTTGCCTTCCGTCGCCCCACAGACTTTG
>CACXEB010000528.1 GCA_902766515.1 uncultured Eubacteriales bacterium | reverse complement strand
TGTCCCCGTCCCTGAGTCGCACCACCAGGTCCCTGTCTTCCTCCACCGGCATCACCAGCCTCCTTCACAGGACAATACGGAGCAAACAATCAAATGTTACAGCCTTGCAAAAAAACCATACCCATTATACCCGCGGCGGGACGGTTTGAAAAGCCTTGACCGGACAGCCGTTCTATTGTATAGTGGGAAATACATTCCGGCAGAAAACGGAGGGTTTGCGATGGAATACAGGCGGATTTTCGATACGATCCCGGAACAGTTTGATCGTTACCGGCCCAGCTACTGCGACGGGCTCTTTGCGGACCTGATCGCTTCAGCCGGCATCGGCCCGGGAAAATCGGTGCTGGAGCTGGGACCCGGTACCGGCCAGGCGACAGAGCCCATCCTGCGGACGGGATGTGATTACTGCGCCATTGAGCTCGGCGAGCAGCTGAGCGGGTTCATGCAGCGCAAGTATGGCGCTTTCCCCAATTTCTGCCTTGTGAACGGCGACTTTATCACCTATGATTTCGGACGCCGGCGGTTTGACGTGATCTATTCCGCCGCGACGATCCAGTGGATCCCGGAGAAGATCGCTTTTTCCAGGACCTATGACCTGCTCAGACCGGGCGGGACCCTGGCCATGATGTTGACCCGCGGGGATTACCGGACACCCAACGAGGCGCTGTACCAGCGCATCCAGGAGGTGTACGCGGCGTATTTCAAACCCGAAACGCCGTATGCGGACATGCACCCGCCGTTTGACTATACCCACGCGGCGGAATACGGATATGTGGATTTTGAAAAGCGGGAGTACGCCGGCCAGCGCGTATTCACCGCGGACGAATACGTGGCTTTTTCCGGCACCCACTGCGACCACATGGTGATCCCGGAGCCGTACCGCAGCCGTTTTTTTGAAGGGCTGCGGCAGGCCGTGCTGGAGGCGGGCGATCGGATCGTTTTCCGGGATACCCATGTGCTGTACCTGGCGCGTAAACCGCAGGAGGGCTGATGAAAATGAGCGTTGACATCCATCCCGTGACTGAAGCGGACCGCGCTTTCTGGTTTTCCCTGGACCGCCACCTGGCTCCGGACGCGTTTGACCGCAAGGCGCGCGACCGGATGGGCCTGGTCCTGTCCGATGAGGACGGGCCGGCCGGCATCCTGCGCTGGTCGCTGTTCTGGGACAGCATTCCCTTCTGCAACCTGCTCTTCGTCCGGGAAGACCGCCGCGGCAGGGGCTATGGAAGCGGGCTGATGGCGCATTGGGAGGAAACCATGAAAGCCGGCGGCTTCGGCCTGGTCATGACGTCCACGCAGTCGGACGAGACGGCCCAATGCTTCTACCGGTCGCTGGGCTACCGGGACTGCGGCGGCCTGACCCTCCCGTTTCCCGGGTATGAGCAGCCGCTGGAACTGATCCTGGCGAAGGCCCTGTGATGTACACGGAGACGGAACCGATGGACGGGCTGGAGCGGTCCATCGCAAAAATGACGGATGCCATCGCCGGCATCCTGCATGGCAGCCTGCACAGCGTCTGGCTGTACGGCAGCGTTGTGCTGGATGATTTCCGATTGGGCTGGAGTGACATCGACCTGCTGGTCCTCACTGAAAGCCCGCTCACGGACGGCCAGGCCCACAGGCTGCTGACGCTCCGGCAGGCCATGGCGGACGCGGAACCGGGAAACCCCTTCTACCGGCTCTTTGAAGGCATCGTCACCGACAGGGCGGTCTGGCGGACTGGCGCGGCCGCAGTGCAGGTATACTGGGGCACGACCGGGCAGCGGATCACGGACCGGGTGCAGCCGGATACATTTTCAATGTTTGAACTGGCGAAGTACGGCCGGTCCGTTTACGGTGCGCAGGACAGGAGCCTGTTCCAGGTGCCGACCCATGAGGAGATGGCTGCCGCCGTCAGAGGCCACTATGATACGATCCGCCGGTACGCCGTTCAGACGAATGAAAGCCTCTATGCATGCGGATGGCTGCTGGACATCGCCCGCTGTATCTATACGCTGCGGTACAATGACGTCATTGCGAAGACGCGGGCCGGGCAGTGGGCGCTGTCGGAGCGCCTGTTCGAAGAGGAGGAACCCCTGAGGAAGACGCTGGAGATCCGGCAGCATCCTGCAATATACCGGCAGCGCGATGATGACGTGAAGCGGTGGCTGAAAGGCCTTGGGCCGGTCGTCCAGCGGTACGCGGACGTACTGGAACGGGAGCTGGACAGGCAGCGCTTCGACGATGCCCGGCGTCACGGCACCCGGACCGCATGCGTTTCCGACCTATCGGCAGATACCTGAACACGGGAATATAAATGTACCGCTTGACAAGTGACCGGTCGTTCACTATAATACTTGCGGCCGTCCGGACACTTTATTTCCTGATGTTTCAGATCGCAGCGGACAGGAAGGAATCCCGGCGGCGAATGAGGTGGTTTCTTGAAGAAATACTTTGGCGGCCTGTCCTTTTACAAACGGGCGCTGATGATCGGCA
>CACXEB010000527.1 GCA_902766515.1 uncultured Eubacteriales bacterium | reverse complement strand
GGCCGCAATACCCCCGAGGATCGGGCGGAGAACTTCTGCAGGCAGGGGGCGTTCATGGCGGACTATGAGGACGAAGCGCCCTGGCCCGGAGGCTTTGTCTGCTTCTTTCCGACCTATCATGCCATGACGACGCGGCAGCTGCGCGGCTATTTTGCCTGGCGCACTCATGTGCGGAAAGGGGATTTCCGGCCGATCTCCCCGTCCGCCGCCTATGTCTATCTCTACGAGCTGATCAACGGCATCGGCACGGCGTCGCCCGAGGACGCCCTGCGGCGGATGAAGGACTTTGAAACCGGTTACCTGGACGCCGGCATGGGCGACCAGCTGATGCGGGACAGCCTGCGGCGGTGGATGACGGAGCTGGCTGTCGTGCGCGGACTGCCCCCGGAGACCGCCCGGCGCTACATTGATCCCCGCATCGCCGCGCGGGACAGGGCGCTCGCTGTCCTGCGGCGGCCGGCGGAAGCGCCGGATGGGGAGGTTTTTGCCGCCCTGTGCTTTTTTGATGGCGTGCGGCTGGCGCAGTCGCCCGTGATCCGGCACGCGCCCGATAAAGGCCGGCACCTGTTCAGCGAGGCATGGCGGGCAGCCGCGGCGCGGGAACGGAAGGGCGGGTCAGACTGGTTTACCCAGTGCTTTGGGCGGCGGACGATCCGGTTCTGGTATCCTTTTGCCAATGCAGTCTACCGCTGGCCGGAGATCCCTGAGAATGTGGAATACGCGCTGGACGAATGCCGCGTTTACCGCTGCCGGAACGGCGTCTGGCAGATGCTGTGCTATGAGCCCGTGCTGTTTGACCGGAAGCGCTTCCACAGCCTCGTCCGCCAGGCGGACCTGATGCTGCGGCGCTATATGAAGACCGGCGGCTATCTGAAGGAGAACCCGGAGGACGCCTGGGCCGCGCCGTATGTGGAGGAGATCCTCAGGGCGGACCGGATCGCGGAAGCCGAGGCCGCGCGGCCGAAGATCGTCCTCGACCTGTCCGGCCTGGACCGGATCCGCCGTGACGCGCAGGTCACCCGGGATAGCCTGCTTACGGACGAAGAGCGGTCCGATGCGGGGGATGAAGCAGATGATGAAACGGCGGACGCAGCCGTGAACGAAGCGAAAAATGAAGCGGCGGTTGAAACGATGATTGAAGCGGCGGTTGAAACGATGATTGAAGCGGCGGATGAAGCGGTGATGCCGGCGGCCAATCAGGCCGCGGGCAGCGGGTCGGAAGCTGCAATGCTTCCGCCCGGCGCCGTGCCGCTGGTGGACGGCCTCCCGCTGGACGGCGTCCAGCGCCGGATCCTGCGGGCGCTGCTGGACGGGCAGCCGGCCGACGGGATCCTGGGGCAGCACCGCCTGATGCCGACGATGGCGGCGGACGCCATCAACGAAGCGCTGATGGATTTTGTCGGCGATACCGTCCTGGACTGTGACGGCGACCGGTTATGCCTGGTGGAGGATTACCGGGACGACCTGATTCGACTGCTCGGAGGAGACACCCTATGACGAATCCCCCCAAAGTGCCGCGGCGCATCGCGCAGACGGTGCTGAACGCCCTGAAAGGCGGCGTGGTGCCGCGCGTCGGGCTGCCCTATATCACAGTGGGGCGGAAGAACGAAATCGAGGCGCTGCTGCACGACGTGGACGTCGTTGCGGAGGGCGGCGCCTCCTTCCGCTTCATCGTCGGGCGGTACGGCTCCGGTAAGAGCTTCCTGCTGCAGACCATCCGCAACTATGTGATGGAGCGCGGCTTTATCGTGGCGGATGCGGACCTTTCGCCCGAACGTCGCCTGCAGGGCACCCGCGGGCAGGGCCTGGCCACCTACCGCGAGCTGATCGGCAACCTTTCCACGAGGACGAAGCCGGAGGGCGGAGCGCTGAACCTGGTGCTCGACCGCTGGATCAGCGCCGTGCAGACCGAAGCCATGCAGGAGACCGGCCTGGCCCCGGGCGATCCCGCCCTGGCGGCGGCGACGGAGCGGAAGATCTTCGCGGTGACGTCCTCCGTCAGCGAGCTGGTGCACGGGTTTGAGTTTGCCCGCCTGCTTTCGGCCTACTATCGGGCTTACATCGACGGGGATGATGAGACCAAGGGCCGGGTGCTCCGGTGGTTCAGGGGGGAATACGCCCTCAAAAGCGAGGCCCGGGAGGCGCTGGGCGTCCACATCATCATCTCGGACGACGACTGGTATGATTACCTGAAGTTGTTCGCCGCCTTCTTCCGGCTGGCGGGCTATCAGGGCATGGTGATCATGGTGGACGAACTGGTCAATCTCTACAAGATCCCCAACGCCGTCACGCGGCAGTACAACTATGAAAAGCTGCTGGCCATGTACAACGACACCCTGCAGGGCCGGGCGAAGTACCTGGGCATCCTGATGGGCGCGACGCCCCAGGCCCTGGAGGACAAGCGGCGCGGCATCTACAGCTATGAGGCGCTGCGGTCCCGGCTGGCGGAGGGCCGTTTTTCCAGGCCCGGGGCGTGGGATCTGCTGGCGCCGGTCATCCGGCTGGAGCCGCTGACAGCGGAGGAGATGCTGGTGCTGTGCGAAAAGCTGGCGGACATGCACGCAGGCCTGTACGGCTATGAAAGGCGGCTGTCGGTCGACGACCTGGCGGGCTTCGTCCGGGCGGAGTACAGCCGCGTCGGCGCGGAGCAGCACATCACGCCCCGCGAGGTGATCCGGGATTTCATTGAGCTTCTGGACCTGATGTACCAGCACCCGGAACGGGGGCTTGCCGAGCTGCTCGCGTCGGACGCGTTTGTCCCGGCGAAACCGGACGCGGTGTCCGATGAGACGGCCGCCGGCTTTGCGGAGTTTACGCTATGAACGTGTTTGACCGGTATGCGCCGTTTATCCGGGACTACATCTACCGCTCCGGCTGGCAATGCCTGCGGGGCGTGCAGAACGCGGCGGGGGAGGCCATCTTCGGCACGGAGGACCATGTGCTGCTGACGGCCTCCACCGCCTCGGGCAAAACGGAGGCGGCCTTCTTTCCCATCCTGACGCTGCTGGAGGAAAACCCGTCCGCGACCGTGGGCGTGCTGTATATCGCGCCGCTCAAGGCCCTGATCAACGACCAGTTCGGCCGGCTGAACGATCTGTGCGCGGAAGCGGGCATTCCCGTGACCCGCTGGCACGGGGACGTGGCGCAGTCGAAAAAGCAGAAGCTGCTGAGGCATCCCGCCGGCATCCTGCAGATCACGCCGGAATCCCTGGAGGCCCTGATGATCCACCGGCACGCGGAAATCGGCGCGCTGTTCGGCGACCTGCGGTTTATCGTGGTGGACGAGATCCATGCCCTGCTGCGGGCGGACCGGGGGCTCCAGACCTTCTGCCTGATGGAGCGGCTGTGCCGGCAGGCGGGATGCGCGCCCCGGCGGATCGGACTGTCCGCCACCATCGGCCAGCCGGAGGACGCGGGCCGGCTGCTGGCGGCGGGCAGCGGCAGGGGAACGCTCATCCCGCGCTTCGAAGGCGGCAAAGAGGTCTGGCGGCTCAGCATGGAGCACTTCTACAACACGCCGCCCCAGGCGGACGGGGACCGGCCCGCCCCGGACGGCACGCCGCTGCCGGAAAAGCCGACCGACCGGGCGCCCCTGAACGCCGATCCGGGCGTCGGTTATATCTTCGAGCACACGAAAGGCCGGAAATGCCTGGTCTTCACCAATTCCCGCGAGGAGTGCGAGTCGGTCTGCCAGCTGCTCCGGCAGTACTGCGAAGTCAACCGTGAGCCGGACCGCTTCCTGATCCATCACGGCAACCTCTCCGCCGCCTACCGCGAGAGCGCCGAGGAGGAGATGAAGGACGACGAGTCCCTGATGTCCGTCTGCGCCACGGCGACGCTGGAGCTGGGCATCGACATCGGCCGGCTGGAGCGGGCTTTCCAGATCGACGCGCCGTTCACGGTCTCCGGTTTCCTGCAGCGCATGGGCCGCACGGGCAGGCGCGGCAACCCGGCGGAAATGTGGTTTGTCATGCGTGAGGATCACCAGGAGGCGCGGGCCCTGCTGCCGGACTGCCTTCCCTGGTACCTGCTCCAGGGTATCGCCCTGGTGCAGCTGTACGCGGAGGAGCGCTTCGTGGAACCGCCGCGCATGGACCGCCTGCCCTACAGCCTGCTGTATCACCAGACCATGAGCACCCTGGCCGCCTGCGGGGAGATGACGCCGGGCGAGCTGGCTTCCCGCGTCCTGACCCTCAGCTGTTTCCACCTGGTATCCCGGGACGATTACCGCGTTCTGCTGCGCCACCTGCTGGAGACCGACCACATCAGCCGGACGGAAAACGGCGGACTGATCGTCGGCCTCGCCGGGGAGCGGGTCGTGAACAACCACAAATTTTACGCGGTGTTCCGGGAAAATGTCGAATATACCGTTCGCGCCGGGACGGAACAGCTGGGCACGATCGTGCAGCCGCCGCCCGTAGGCGACAAGATCGCCATTGCCGGCCG
>CACXEB010000526.1 GCA_902766515.1 uncultured Eubacteriales bacterium | reverse complement strand
TCGCCTTTGTGGCGGAGCTTGACAACACGGTGGGCCCGGACAACGTATGGCTGCATTTCCACTGCCAGGCGGGGAAGAGCCGCACGGGCATCTTCATGGCCATCTACGACATGATCCGGAATCCGGACGTCTCTTTCGAGGACATCGTCCTTCGCCACGCCCTGACGGGCAGCAGCTACTTCCCCTATGTGGATGAAGCAAACGAGCTGGCGGCGGTGTACGCCCTGCGGGCCCGGCGGATCCGGCAGGTCTACGATTACCTGCACGGGGATCCGGCCATGATCGCCGATACGCCCTGGAGCGAATGGGTCGCCAATGAAGACGCGCGGGAGTGAACTTCCCGCGCGCCCTTTATTCTGTATACTTTTATGCGCCGCCTTGCGGATCGCCGGCGGCCGTGGATCAGCGTGCAAAGAAATGCTGCACGGCCAGCGCCAGGAACATATAGTTGGACGATCCGCCGCCCAGCACGTATTCCGTCTGCTGCCACAGAAAGGGATACTCGAGCAGCTCCGGAAAATCCGGCCGGATCAGCGCTGTGCCGGAGATCACCCCGCCGGGGATATAGGACCAGTCCGCCCGGTTTGCCCCATAGGCGACCGTGGCGGATTTTGTGCCTACGCCCGAGGCGAAAGACGCGGCGTTGCTGCCCGGATGGCAGCCCAGCACGAAGTGGAGGGCGTTTTCCAGGGGAAGGCGGTCAAACGTCTCCGGGAACGCCTTGTGCAGGAAATAATAGCGGAAAGCCATGGCCTGGATGCCCCAGCCCGCGCCCCAGATGTGCGGGCGGTAGGGAATGCCGTACGGCGTTTCGGCACACTGGGCCTCCAGGCGGGCTTTCAGCGCCGGCAGCGCATCCCGGACGGTCCGGGCAAACAGCGGATCCGCCAGCCGGTCGACGACCCGGGCGGCGATCCATCCGAGGTTGGCCATGTGCGCCGCGATATACGCCGCCTCCCGGCAGAGGGCATCCCGGTAGGCGGTTTTTCCGGTGGTGATGAATAATTCCGCGGCCGCGTGGATTTTCGCGCCATGGGCGCGGTCATCCCCGTCCGGGCAGGCGGTGCGGGCGTACACGGCTTCCGCCGCTGCCAGCCCGTCCCGGGCCAGCGCGTCGTTGAAGCCGGCCAGCACCCGTGCGCCGGCGGCCATATGCGCGGCGGCGGTCAGCTCGCGGGCCGGGTTATCCTCGGTGAACACCCAGCGGTCGTCTTCGTTGCCCGGCACGTTGTCCGTCATGTTCGCGGCGTCACCCAGCAGCACATACTGGCGCAGGCTGTTGCAGATGATGCCGCGGTACAGCCGGCCCAGGGCGCGCCAGCCGCCGACCAGGGACAGCATCCCGTGCTCGACCTGCTGGAGGATGTCCGGCTTGCCGTCCGGCTGGTGGATTTCCACCACCTGTTTCCGCTGGTCGATGGCGGTGGCGTCCAGGTCGACCCCGAACTCCTCCCGGGCCAGCGACAGCACGTAGACTTCGCCGGACTGGGATTCCACCCGGAGATCGTAGTCGCCCGCGTCGTGCCAGCCGCCGACGTTGAGCCCGGGCACGCAGTCGCCGGGCCGGAAAGCCGTCAGGGTGGATCCGGGCTGGACGTAGCCGTCAAAATGGTTCAGCCCGGTCGGGGCCATCCGCGCGTCGTCCCTGTGGCACAGGCCGTGCCACACCCGGTATTTTTCCTGCACGCGCATATGGCACATCTGCACCGGCAGGAAGTATTCCAGTACGGGCTGCCATACGCCCCGGTCATATACGTCCCGGCTGATCCGGAACAGGGTCGAAACCGCTTCACCGGCGCGGAGCCGGTACAGGCCTTCCCCGCGCGCGTCGGAAAAATCGACATGGCAGTAGCGGTAGCGCAGGAAATCGCCCCAGGGCGTGACGGGATACTCCCGGACCGGTTCGATTCCCCGGGCGGTGATCCGCTCGAGCGCCACGCTGCCGGGCGCAGCTGCGTCAGGATCCGTTTCCAGGACGGCGCGCTTGGCCTGGTCCGGGTGGTAGCCCACCTGCGATACCTGGATCACCGCGGGCGACCGCCAGCCGGGCACGGCGTGGGGCGTGATCCGCCAGCACAGGGCGTTTTCCGTACGCCCGGCGGGCAGCGGGCTGCTGACCACGAACCACCCGTTGTTGTGGTTCATCCGGCCGTCGTACAGGGCGAGCCCGGTATCGGGGGTCAGGCATTCCACCTGGAGGCGGGTCAGGGGATCGTCCGGGCAGACGGTCAGCGTCCGGCCTTCGGCATAGGGCGCCGCAATGCAGTCGTCCGCCGCCAGCGGATTGTAGGTCTTTCCGTCGCCCAGCAGGCGGTCCCGGTCGGCGAAGGGGCCCATCGCCGGGTCCTGCCGCTGGTGCCCGGACCGGCCCAGCAGGCTGGGGCGGCGCAGCAGGGGACCGTTGGGCTGGCGCGGGAAAACCCCGGCCTGTCCGTCCATGATCCACGGCTGCCCGAACAGCGCGCCGGGAAACAGTTCCAGGTTGAAGTTCACCCTGTCCTGCAGCCAGGCGGGCAGCGGGCTGTCCAGGTCCACCGTCAAAAGGGCGGAGTCCCCTTCGGCCCGGACGGTGACCGTATAGGCGAACGCCGCGTCGGGGTAGATCATCGGGTTGGTGCCGCGCAGGCTGCGCTGATCGTCCGGATAGCTGAGCCGGGTGACGATGGCGTGGGCCTGCTCGTCCACGGTCCGGCTCAGCTGCCGGGGGACGGGCTGCCACTGGCCGGGCGTCGGCTGAAAGCGCAGGTCCCCGCAGGCGGCGATCCGCCGGCCGTGCATGAGGATGCTCACGCCGGCCTGGTGGCCTTCCGGATAGATGTCGTCAAAGGCCATGACATTCACGCCTTCGTTCCTGAAGTATCCGCGCCGGGCATCCAGGCGGAGCAGCGGTGGTTTTCCGGTCATGTCAGCATCCTCCGGTTTCTTTGCTCAATTGCGGGACGGCGGGGCGGTCGGCCGGCCGGGTAATGGCCGCCTTCCGCCGCCAGACGCCGCTGTGGTAGCGCAGGAGGCTGGCGATCGCCACCAGGGTCCATGTCAGCGCGGTGCCCAGCCAGATGCCCCACACGCCGATGGCGGGCACCATCGTCAGCGGCCTGGGGAAGGCGATGCGGCCCACCATTTCACACACACCGGAAATGAGGGAATACGCGGCGTCGCCCGCGCCGTTCAGCACGCCCCGGCAGACGCCGATCATGCCCAGCGGGGCGAAAAACCAGCTGGTCAGCCTGAGGCCCCTGGCGCCGTAGGCGATCACTTCCGCGCCCTGTTCCGCGTCCACGAACAGGCGCATCACATCCTCGCTGAAAAACTGGAAGAAGGGCGTCATCAGGGCGGAGAATGCCAGCATCAGCAGCGCGGCCTGCCGGAAGCCCTGGTTGATCCGCTCCTTTTTGCCGGCGCCGATGTTCTGGCCCGTAAAGGTGGACAGGGCGGCAAACAGTGAGTTGTACGGCTGCTGCACCAGCACTTCCACCCGGCTGGTGGCCGTAAAGGCCGCGCCGACCACGGAGCCGAAGCTGTTGACCACCGACTGCAGGATCACCAGCGACAGGGCGATCAGGGAGGACTGTGCGGCCAGCGGCACGCCGATGCGGAAGCACTGGCGGATCAGTTCCCGGTCCGGCGACCACTGCGCCCGGTCGATCAGGAACATGGGATTGTGCCGCAGGGAATACAGGATGCATCCTGCGGCGGACACGAGCTGGGACAGGATGGTGGCCGCCGCCGCGCCGCCCACGCCCAGCCCCAGGCTGCGGATAAAGAACAGGTCCAGGACGATGTTCAGGGCGCAGGAGATCACCAGGAAGAACAGCGGCGTTTTGGAATCGCCGATGCCCCGCAGGATGGCGGCGACGCAGTTGTACATGGACACCGCGATGATGCCCAGGCACATGACCCGCATATACACGACCGATTGGCCGATGATGTTTTCCGGCGTGCCCAGCATCGCCAGCACGGGCCGGGACAGGGCAAACCCCAGGCCGCCCATGACCAGGGCGCTGCCAGTCATGATGTACACCGCGTTCGTGATCAGCCGCTTCACCGTCTGGGGCTGACCGGCGCCGAAGGCCTGGGCGATCAGGACGCCGATGCCGTTGGACAGCCCGTTGCAGAGCGAGAAAAAGAGAAAATTCAGCGAGCTGGTGGCGCCGACGGCCGCCAGGGCGTCCGGTCCCACGTACCGCCCCACGACCATCATGTCCACCATGCTGTATACCTGCTGAAACACATTGCCGATCAGCAGCGGCACCATGAATCTGAGCAGCAGCCCGGCCGGACGGCCTTCCGTCATGTCCATCATGTGCCGCCCCTGCGCGCGAATTGTCATATGTCTGCGTTCCTCCCCGGGTCCATGTCCGGACCCTGGCCTATATTAAGCACCATGCGGCGGAGGGGCAACCGCTTTTTTGTTGACTTTTGCCCGATTTTTGCTATCATAACGGGGAGAGGAGCGTGAGATGATGCAGCAGCGGGAAATCATCCGGTTCGGGGCTGTCGAGGATATCGCGGCCGCCAATTCCCAGGGGATGTTTCACTATCCGGCGCACTGGCACACGGAGGCGGAATTCATCCTCGCGCTGAAGAATGACTGCGCCTGCCGCATCAGCGGGGAAACGTACCGCCTGTCCGAGGGGGATCTCCTGCTGATCTGGCCCCGGGAGATGCATGAGATGATATCGATCCCGGAAAACGGCACGCTGTTCATCCAGTTTTCCGCCAGCCTGCTGGAAAGCAACCGCGACCTGGCCGTCGCCATCCGGATGCTCTCCCCGGTCCACAATCTTGCCCGGGCGGAGTACCCGGAACTGACCGGGCGGCTTTCCCGGATGATGCAGGAGATCATGGCGATCTACCAGTCGACGGATTTTTTCCGGGAGACGCGCTGCAAGCTGGTGGTCTTCCAGATGCTGATGCTCCTGGCCGAACAGGGGGACAAGACAAAAATCCGTCAATCCGACGCCGACGGTTTTTCCACGGAGGCCTGGTCCAGGATGCGCCAGGCCTGCGCCTACATCGACGCCCATTACACCGACGACCTCAGGCAGGCGGAGGTGGCCGGCGCGGTCGGACTGAGCCCCTGGTATTTCTCCAGGCTCTTCAGGCAGTACGTGCGGTCTTCGTTTCCCGAATACCTGGCGCGGGTCCGCGTCCAGGCCGCCCGGCGCCTGCTGACCGACAGCAGCCTGACCATCACGGAATGCGCCTATTCCGCCGGCTTTCAGTCCATCACGGTGTTCAACAGGGCATTCGCTGAAATGAACGGGGTTTCGCCCCGGGAATACCGGCGCATCCACCTGAATGCGCACACGCGTCCGGAGTGACCGGCGCTGCCCGGATCACTCAACGGAACGTGCGCTGCCGAACGGAAACAGGATGCCGCGGACATGGCCGAGGATCATGTCCCGGGGGATGGCGCCCTGCGCGCGGCTGTCGTTAGAGTTGTTCCGGTGGTCGCCCATGACGAAATAGTGTCCGTCGGGCACGGTATACGGTCCGAAGGTCAGGCCGGTTCCGCGGCCGGTCCTTCTGTACGCGTCGGTGATATAGGGCTCCTCCTGCCGTTCGCCGTTGACGTACAGGTCGCCGTCCCGCAGCGCGACCGTGTCGCCCGGCAGGCCGACCACGCGCTTGACAAAAATCGTCCCGCCCCGCCCTGGGTAGCGGCAGATCACGATATCGAAGCGCTGCGGATCCCCGCCGACGGTCACGCGCGGCGCGGCTGCCTGGGCTTCGGGATCCTGCCACGGCAGGGAAAACCATGCGGTCGCGTAGTCGTATTTGGTGACCAGCATGATTTCGCCGTTGGCCAGCGTATCGTCCATGGAGCCGCCGTCCACCCGGACCAGCTCGAACGCGAACGCCTTCAGGGGAAACGCGATCAACCCGGCGGCCAGGATCGTGCAGCACCATTCGAGGATTTCCCGTCCCAGGGGCTTTTTACTGACAGTTTTTCGGGTTTTCATCCGTATCCGACTTCCTTTCATGCGATGTACAGGAGGGCCTGGGCCGCGCTGATGGAGGGATACAGCAGGGCCAGCAGGCCCAGGGCCGTCGCGACCGCCCAGCGGACGGCGGCGGATAACCCTGCCGGCCGGCCGGCGGCAGCCCGCTCCAGCAGCTGCAGTTCGTTTCCGCGGCGGATCACCTGATCCAGATAGCTTTCACGCATATTGGTCCATCCCTTTCCTCAGTTTTGCGCGGATCCTGTGCAGCCGGACGCGCACATGGACGTCCGACATGCCTATTTCCGCCGCGATTTGTCTGGTGGTTTTTCCTTCCATTGCAAACGCGAGCAGCATGCGCCTGTCCGTTTCGCTCAGCGCCGCAAGGAGATGAATGCGGTTCAGCCGGTCAAACCGCCGGATCCACTCATCTTCCGCCGAATCAATCGGCAGCTCCGGCAGGTCGCCCGGCAGGTCCGGGAAACGCCTTCGCCGGCGCAACTCGTCGATGCAGATCCGCCTGACGATGGTGAACAGATAAGCGGAGAAGGAACGGCTTTCATCCAGGTCTGTCCGGACGGCATAGATCCGGGCAAAAGCCTCCAGTACCGCGTCCTCGGCGGCCTGGCGGTCATGGAGCGTCTGATACGCGTATGCTTCCGCGCGGGAACGCCAGCGCGTGATCAGCTGCTCAAGCGCTTCCGTGTCCCCGTCCCTGAGTCGCACCACCAGGTCCCTGTCTTCCTCCACCGGCATCACCAGCCTCCTTCACAGGACAATACGGAGCAAAC
>CACXEB010000525.1 GCA_902766515.1 uncultured Eubacteriales bacterium | reverse complement strand
TGTAAATTTGAGCGGGAAATGATTGTAATTGCAAAAAAAGTATGGTATGCTATGGCGGAGGTGACGTCGGTATGGATGAAAGGCTTCAGCGCCATCAAGTCATCGTGTTTGATGTCGGGAACGTGATCATCGGCTTTGACCGCCGGGAAATCGCGGAAGGCTTCGGCCTGAGCGAGGCGCTCTACCGGGGCGTATTTGAAAGCGGCCTGTGGATGTGGCTGGATACCGGCCTCATGACGACCGGCGAGCTCGCCCGGCTGATGTGCGAGGCGGCCCATACGTCGCGCCGGGAGGATTTCCTGCTGACGGAGGAACTGCTGGAGCATTTTGACAGGATCCAGCGCCCCATGACCGGGTCCCTGCTGCTGCCCGAGCTCAAACAGGCGGGCAAGCGGCTGTATTACCTGACCAACTACGGTACGCCGATGATCGAGCGGGCCATGGCGCGGTTCCCGTTTTTCCAACTGTTCGACGGCGGCGTCATCTCCAGCCATGTGCACATGATCAAACCCATGCCGCGCATTTACGAGCACCTGTGCGAGAAGTACGGATTCCGACCGCAGGATGCCCTGTATATTGACGACAACGAGGACAACGTACGGGCTGCCGTGCAGCTCGGCTTTGAGGGATGGCTTTTCGAAGGAAAGCCGGTTCCCGATGATTCTCAGGAAGGTAGGCAAACGGACGCATGAAACACACGAATCGGCGCATGCCGCTGTTCCTGGCTCTGCTTCTGCTGATCACCGTGACGCTCAGCGGTTGCTATGTGGAGCCGGACATCATCCAGAGCGGCAACGAATCCTCTTTCGGGAACAATGTCCCGTACCCGACGTATCAGACGTATGCGCCGGTGACGGCCGTGCCTTCACCGACGCCGCTGATCATCACCGCGACGCCCGGACAGATCAACTTCCAGCCCGGCGGCTCGGGCGTGACGGCTGTGCCGCAGTACACGCCCGTGGGCGGCGGTGCGGCGACCGTGATCACACCTCCCGGCAACGGGACGCCCATCCCGGTCACCAATACGCCCCGGCCGACCGCTACCCCGACGCCGACCAGCAAGGTGCTCAGCTTCGGCTCCAACGGCGAGGCCGTTCGCGAGCTGCAGCGCAAGCTGAAGGCCCTGGGCTTCTATAACGGCGTGATCGACGGCGACTATGGCGTCGCCACCAAGACCGCCGTCACCAACTTCCAGCGGGCTTACGGCCTGACGGCGGACGGCGTCGCGGGCGAAAAGACCCTGGAGGCGCTGGAGACGGCCAAGATGACCGCGCGCCCGACGGCGTCGCCGACGCCCCGGCCGACGCGGACGCCGAGCCTGTCCAAGGGGCTCATCCTGCAGCGCGGCTCCAACAACGCGGCGACGGTGACCATGCAGCGGCGCCTCATCTCCCTGGGATACCTGAACGGCAAGGCGACCGGCAAGTTTGATGAGATCACCGAGCAGGCGGTCATCGCCTTCCAGGGCCGGAACCTGGACAGCGCGGACGGCATTGCCGGTTACGAAACCCTGACGGCCATGTACAGCCAGAACGCCCGCAAGGCGGCCACGTCCTCCGGCATCATCGGCATCAGCCTGAAGGAGGGCGCCTCCGATACCGAAGCGGTCAAGACCCTGCAGCGCAAGCTGAAGGCGCTGGGCTACTTCAGCGGGACGGTCGACGGCGATTTTGGCGCGAACACCACCGTAGCCGTCAAGGAATTCCAGAGCCAGAACGGCCTGAAGGCCGACGGCGTGGCCGGCGGACGGACCCTGACGCTGCTGTTCACGGGTACGCCCAGGCGGTATGATCCCTCCAAGGCCAGCGTGGGAAACACCGTAGTCACAACGCCCCGGGGCGGCGGCAGCGCCGCTCCGTCGGCGACCAACCCGCCGCAATGGAAAGCGGTGACCGACCCGCCCGGAGGGTACGCGACCTTGCACCTGGGTGACCAGGGCGCGCCTGTCCGCAAGCTGCAGGCAGCGCTCAGGCAGGCAAAATATTATAAGGGAACCGTGGACGGGAAATACGGCGTGAGCACCTATGAAGCTGTTCGCGCTTTTCAATCGGCGAACGGCATCAAGGCGGACGGCGTGGCGGGCGCGGCCACGCTGAACCGGCTGTACGGCAGCGTGCCGACCGCGACCCCGACCCCGAAGAAGGGGACCAACCCGCCCACCTACCGGACGGTCACCAATCCGCCGGTGGGCTCCAGCTACATCACCCTGCGGATGGGCGACAGCGGCGCGCCCGTGACCCAGCTGCAGCAGGCCCTCAAGAAGGCCGGATTCTTTACCGGTACGGCGGACGGCCGCTACGGCCAGTCCACCTACGATGCCGTGCTGGCCTTCCAGAGGGCCAACGACCTGAAGCAGACGGGCGTTGCCAATACGGAAACCAACCGGATGCTGTTCGGCCTCGTGCCGACGGCTTCCCCGACCCCGAAAACCGTCACCAATCCGCCCTCGTACAGGACGGTCACCAATCCGCCGGTGGGCTCCAATTACATCACGCTCAAAATGGGGGACAGCGGCGCGCCGGTATCCCAGCTGCAGCAGGCCCTCAAGCGCGGCGGCTACTTCAAGGGCACCGTGAACGGCCAGTACGGCGGCACCACGTATGACGCGGTCAAGCGGTTCCAGCAGAACAACGGCCTCAAGGCGGACGGCATCGCCGGCACGAAGACGCAGGTCCTGCTGTTCAGCGGCAGTTACAACCGCACACCGACGCCCAGCCCCCGCCCGGCCCCCACGCCCTCGCCGCGCCGCACCGCGACGGTGACGCCGCGCCGGACCCCGACCGCGACACCCCGTCGAACCCCGACCATGACACCCCGGCGGACGCCCACCCCGACGCCCCGCCGCACGCCGACGATGACCCCGCGCCGTACGCAGACGCCGACCCCGCACCGCACCCCGACCCCCACGCCCCGGGTGACCAATCCGCCCTCCTACAGCCGCGTGACCGTCGCGCCCGAGGGACGCTATCCGACCCTGAGGCTCGGCGTCCAGGGCACCCCGGTCCAGACCCTGCAGACGGCGCTGAGGAAGCTCGGCTACTTCAAGGGCAATTCGGACGGCAAATACGGCGCGACCACCTACCAGGCGGTCATGGCCTACCAGGCGGACCAGGGCATGAAGGAAGACGGCATCGCGACGGCGGCCGTCCAGCAGCGCATCTACGCGCAGGAGCCGACCGCGGCGCCCACCCGGACGCCGAAGCCGACAAAGACCCCGAAGCCGACCGCCACGCCCAACATCGCGAAGACCAGCCCGCCCGATTACCGGACGGTGACGGAAGCGCCGGCCGGCGCGGACTACCTGGTCCTGCAGATCGGCGACAGCGGCGACCCGGTGACCCGCCTGCAGGTGGAGCTGAAGAACCAGGGCTACTATCGCTATAACGTGACCGGCAACTATGGGGTCAACACCCATAACGCGGTGGTCGAATACCAGCTGGACCACGGCCTCAAGCCGACCGGCGTCGCGGACCGCGCCACGCAGCGCAGCCTCTTTGAAGGGGATTATCCGGACGAATCGTAATCCCCGTTCCGGGGATCGAAAGGGGGACTGGCGTCCCCCCTTCGGGACCCCCCTCTCAGATTTGCCTGTGCGGCAAATCTGCAAGGTAGAAATCGCTGACGCG
>CACXEB010000524.1 GCA_902766515.1 uncultured Eubacteriales bacterium | reverse complement strand
GGGGACGGAATACCTGGCGGTTACGCCGACGGGCGACCTGTATCCCTGCCACCAGTTTGTGGGAGAGGAGCGCTTCCGGCTGGGCAGCCTGGACGAGGGCCTGATCCGTCCGGAGGTGCAGGCGGAGTTCGCCCGCGCCAACGTCTATACGCGGCCGGAGTGCCGGGAATGCTGGGCCCGCCTGTACTGCGCCGGCGGCTGCGCCGCCAACGCCTGGCACGCGACGGGCAGCATCAACGGCGTGTATGAAGCGGGATGCGAGCTGTTCCGCAAGCGGATGGAGTGCGCGATCTGGCTGGAGGCGGTGCGCCTGACGGACGGCGCGGGGCAGGAAACGCCATGATCTCCACACCCGTGGATGACTTTGTCCGCGCCTATGCCGACAGCGGCGTGATCCGCGCACACATGCCCGGACACAAGGGCATGGGCGGCGGGCCGGAACGATGGGACATCACGGAGATCACCGGAGCCGACAGCCTGTATGGGGCGGACGGTATCCTGCGCGAGAGCGAGGACAACGCGGCGCGCCTGTTCGGGAGCGCCGTCACCGCCTATTCCACGGAGGGCTCCTCCCTGAGCATCCGCGCGATGCTGCTGCTGGCGCTGCGCCGCTGCCGGAGGGACGGCCGTCCCTGGCTGCTCGCGGGCCGCAACGCCCACCGGACGCTGCTGAGCGCCGCGGCGCTGCTGGATTTCGATATCCGCTGGGTCTATCCGAAGAGCGGGACGCTCCTGTCCGCGGAGATCGACCCGGCGGACGTGTCCGCGGCGCTGGACGGCGGCGGGGCGCGGCCTTTCGCGGTCTACCTGACCAGCCCGGACTACCTGGGCGGCATGGCCGATATCCGCGCGGCGGCAGAGATCTGCCATAAAGCAGGCGTGCCGCTGCTGGTGGACAACGCGCACGGCGCGTACCTGAAATTCCTGCCCGGCTCGCTTCATCCCCTGGACCAGGGGGCAGACCTGTGTGCCGACAGCGCGCATAAGACGCTGCCTGCGCTCACCGGCGCCGGCTATCTGCATGTGTCGGCGCGGAGGGGGGACATCTCCCGGGAGGACGTGAAGGCCGCGATGAGCCTGTTTGCGTCGACCAGCCCGTCCTACCTGATCCTTGCGTCCCTGGACCGCTGCAACCGGCTGCTGGAGCGGGCATTTCCGGAGCGCCTGGCGGCCTTCCTGCCGCGGATGCGGGCACTCCGGGACCGATTGACGGACGCGGGCATCCGCCTGGCGGGCGTGGAACCGGTCAAGCTGACGATCCGCGCGGCGGAAACCGCGGACGGGCACCGGGTCCAGGCGCTGCTCCGCGGACAGGGGATCGAGTGCGAGATGACGGACCCGGATTTTGTGACGCTGATGCTGTCGCCCTGCCAGGAGGGGCAGATGGACGACATCGGCCGGCGGATATTGGAAGCGGCGCGCTGCCTGGGCGGTGTTCCGCCCCGCGAGCCGCCTGCGCTGCCGCCGCCCGGCGAGCGGGTGATGTCCGTCCGGGAGGCGATGCTTTCTCCGCAGGAGACCCTGCCGCTGGCTGCCTGCGAGGGGCGTGTCCTGGCGGCGGATACCACCGGCTGCCCGCCCGCCGTCCCCGTGGCGGTGTGCGGCGAACGCCTGACCCGGACATCGCTCCGGCTGTGCGCGTATTACGGACTGACCGCCCTGCGGGTGGTCAGCATATAAGGAGGTTGTCCATGACGGACCTGATTGAACGCTTTCTGAAATATGTCAGCATCGATACCAGCAGCGATGAGCGGAGCGAGACCTGCCCGTCGACGGAACGCCAGCTGGACCTGGCGCGCCTGCTGGCGCAGGAGCTGGACGCCATGGGCGCGAAGGGCGCGCGCGTGGACGAAAACGGCTATGTCTACGCCGAGATCCCTGCGAACACGGCAGGCCAGCCGGTCATCGGCCTGATCGCGCACATGGATGTGGTCAACTCGGTGAAGAGCAGCGATATCCACCCGCGCCGCCTGCGCTATGAGGGCGGAGACATCGTGCTGAACGAGGCGGAAGGCATCATCATGCGCGCCGCGGATTTTGAGGCGCTGGGCCGCCTGGCCGGGCATGAGCTGATCGTCACGGACGGCACGACCCTGCTTGGCGCGGACGACAAGGCGGGCGTGGCGGAGATCATGCAGCTCGCCGAGCACCTGATCGCCCACCCGGAGTTCCCGCACGGCACGGTGAAGATCGGCTTCACGCCCGACGAGGAGATCGGCCGCGGCGCGGACCGCTTCGACGTGGCCGGCTTCGGCGCGGACTTTGCCTACACGCTGGACGGCGACGCGGCCGGCGGCATCGAATACGAGAACTTCAACGCGGCGGCCGCCCGGATCACGGTGCGGGGCCGCAGCATCCATCCCGGCAGCGCGAAGAACAAGATGCTCCATGCCTGCAAGGTGGCCATGGAGTTCCACGGCATGCTCCCCGTCCGCGAGACGCCGGAAAATACGGAAGGCTATGAGGGATTCTTCCACCTGATCCAGATGAGCGGCAGCGAGGAGCAGGCGGAGCTCGCCTATATCATCCGCG
>CACXEB010000523.1 GCA_902766515.1 uncultured Eubacteriales bacterium | reverse complement strand
CGAATTGAGGCCCGTAGTCCCGACAGGCAAATCTGCAGGGGGGTTACGCAGGGGGGACGCCAGTCCCCCCTACGGGCCCTGAGCGCAGCGAAGGGCCAAGCCCAAAGAATCCCCGGACCCGGCGCCCAGCAGCGTTGTAGATCAGGTTGGTATAGCTGATCCCAAACCGCTCCTGCCGCGCGACGAGGTATTCGATCAGGGTCTTCCCCTTCATGGGCGGGTAGGCGTTATCGTCGCACCAGGTCTCGTAGATGCGGGTCAGCTGGCGGGAGCTGATGGCCTGTCCCTCGCCGCGGCGGAGGTAGCCGTCGGACTCCATGAACAGCTCGATGTTGTTGGCGCCCTTCCGGCTCGCCTCCAGGTTGAGGCGCGCGCGGTCGCTGACGGTAAAGCGGAAGCTGTTGGCGACCAGCCGCCGGAGGCCCTCGAACGCCCAGAGGAAGATGCCCTCCAGCTCGCCGCAGAGCTTGTCGGACAGGCCGGGGTCATCCTCACGGTCCGCGGGGCGGGGGCGGGTGGTGAGGATCAGCTGGCGACGGTAGAACCCGTCGCTGTGGTCGTAGAGGGAGACGAGGTCGCCGTTGGAAAACGCGAGGATGCGCGCGTACAGGTAGCCCTGGTAGCTCTGTACCCCCTTGCGCTCCAGGTCCATCCTGCCCTTGGCGGTGATGATGGTCTTGACGTAGTTGGTCTGCTTGAGCGCCTCCAGGCGCATGTCGTCGTCGATCATCAGGTGGACGTTTTCCAGGTCCGCCCGCGCGAAGGGGTTTTCGGAGACCTTGCTGACGCTGCCGTCCTTCAGGTACTGACCGAACATCGGGGCGAGGACATGGCCGATCTGGCTTTTGCCCTCGCCGCCGCTCCCCTTGATCAGCATCATCCGCTGGCCCGCGTTGCTGGGGATCAGGCAGTAGCCGATGTACTCCTGCAGGGTGGGGATGTCCTCCGGCCAGAGCAGCCCGTCGAGGAAGCGCAGCCACTGGGCGGGGGCGGGCGCGTCCGGATTGTAGCGGACGGGGAGCCGGCTGCGGACGATCTCATCCTTCCCTTCAATGAACGTCCCGTCCAGGAACAGTGTGCCGTTTTTCACGTGGATGCGGTCCGTCTGCGGGGGCAGCGCATCCGTCTGGGCTTTGATGCGCAGGCTGCGGATGATGTCGTCCACCCGCCTGCCCAGGCCGGTCTGGACGAGCGGCTCCAGCAGGCCGTAGATCACCGTGCGCAGCCGCTGCTCGTCCGGCAGCTTCCCGTCCGGCGTGTAGAAGGCGCCGTCCGCGTACGCCAGCCGGTGCTGCTCCAGGAATTCCTTGCAGAAGAGCGGCTCATTGACCGTCTTCCCGTTGTACCATTCCGGCCACCAGTCAGGCCGCGTGATCTTCTCCGGCATGCTCCTTCTCCTTCCTTTTCGCTTCGCACCGTTCCAGGATCGCCCGGACCTTCTTATCGAGACTGTTCTCCTCAATATAGGCCATTGCCGCCTGCCGCTCCTTCGGGTCCGCCGAGAGCAGGCCGTCGATCGTGCTGAGCACCGGCGGCAGCGCGTTGGTGGCCTCGACAAACCGGCTGTCCCACTGCCCGTCGGGCGCGGACGGCGCATACTGCGCCTGCACGGCCTTCAGCCTGCGCTCATACCGGGTCATGATCTTTAGACCGTTCTCCTCGTAAGCATCGCGAAGCGACACGATCGGCGGCAGCCCGTCGTCCTCCTGCTCCTCCGGGTCGGGACGGCCGCCGAAGTCCCTTTCCAGCTTCTTCGCCGCCTGGAAGAGCGACAGGTGGAACATCCGCGCCACCAGGTCGATCACGTCCCCGGTCATGTGACAGCCGAAGCAGTAAAACCGCCCGTCGACCTTCATCGACGGCGTGTGGTCATCGTGAAACACGCAGCGTGTCATGCCGGACCGGCTGACCTTCAGACCGTAATACTCCGCCGCCTCCCGCGTCGTGACCAGTTGCTTGACCCGATTAAAAATTTCGCTCATTTGAAAACCTCCGTAAAAATGTTGTTGATTTTGAATGACGTGTATACCGTTGAGACGCGCCTGGCCAGGCATGCAAAAGCGCCCTGGGACGGTTTGTCCCGGGCGCCTTCGCAGGATATATGCTATCAT
>CACXEB010000522.1 GCA_902766515.1 uncultured Eubacteriales bacterium | reverse complement strand
TACCTTGCAGATTTGCCGCCCGGGAGGGACGCAGTCCCGACAGGCAAATCTGAGAGGGGGGTCACGCAGGGGGGACGCCAGTCCCCCTTACGATGCGTGCAGTCACTGCACGCACAATACGTAGTTTCCCATCCCGCTGTAATGCTTCACCTGGAAGGTATAGCGCTGGCCGCCGGTCAGCGTGACACGGAGGGAGTCGCCCTGGGTCAGGGTGGTGCGGTTCAAGCGGTAACCGGCCGCGTCAAAGACGGACACCGATACGCGCAGGTCCTTGTCAGCCCTGGACAGGTTCAGCACATAATCGCCCGTTTCGGGGATGCTGTATTCATACGCGTTCTCCTGGTCGACAAAGCTGATCCGGTCGCCCACCGCGGCGCAGCCTGTGATATCGACCGGTTCCCGGGCCATGCCGACGCACAGCGTGTAGCTGTCGCGGTCCGAGTACTGGTTCGCGTACAGGTCATAGGTCTCACCGGCCGTCAGGGTGACGCTCATGCCTTCGTCCCGGGCAACCGTTTCCCGCCGCAGGCGGTAGCCGCCCGCGTCGTACACCATCAGCGACAGCCGGACACCGCTGTTGGCCCGGGCGATCCAGAACCGGTACACGCCGGTCACCGGCGCAACAAACCGGTAGCGGTTCTGCTGCTCATTGTAGGCGATGCTGTCCTCGATGACCTGGCAGCCGTTCAGGTCGATGAACGCCCGGGGCACGCCGAGCCGCAGCGTGTAATTGCCCACCGAGGAATACTGCTCAATGGAAAAGGCATAGGCCTTGCCTGCGGTCAGCTCAAAGCTGAAGCCGTCCCCCTGGGACAGGACCTCCCGCCGGACCGTGTAATCCCCGGCGTCCCTGACGATCGCCCGGAGCCGGAACCCGCTGTTCGCCTGGTCGAGCCAGAGGTAATACTGCCCCGTCACCGGCGCGGTGTACCGGATGACCCGCGTCTCATCCACCGCCGAAAAGCTGCCCGGGTACATTTCCGTCACAGCGGGCATCGGAGTGAGGGTCCGCGTTTCGGTCTCCGCGACCAGCCAGGCCGGCTGATCCTCCGGCCGGTGCTGTTCCGCGCAGATCATGCAGAAGCTGTCCCCGTCCGGGCAAACCTCGCCGCAGGACGGGCAGACCCACGCGTTGCTCATTGTATAGCTTTCGACCCGCGCCGCCGGCTTAGGCTCGCGGCAGCCGCCGCAGAAGTTGGCCCGCTCCGGGTTCTCCCGCCCGCAGCGCGGGCAGGTCCAGGTCCCATCGGCCACCGCCGGGACAAAACAGCAGCAGAGCATCAGCGCAGCGGCCAGCCAGGCCAGGGTCCTTCTCATCTTCATTCCGATCCCTCCCATCAGGTGGATAACCGATCGATCAGCCGCTGCCCTTCGCCCTTGAGCCAGGCCTTCGCCGCGGCATAGTCCGGCATCTGGGACGCGACCAGCGCCCAGAAGTCCCGGGAATGGTTCATGTATTTCAGGTGACAGAGCTCGTGCAGCACCACATAGCGGCGGACATGGTCCGGCGCGGCCGCCAGCAGGCAGTTGAAGTTCAGGTTTCCCTTGGCCGAGCAGCTGCCCCACCGGCTCTTCTGGCAGCGGATCGTCACCCGGGCAGGCCACAGGCCGAGCCGCCGCGCGAAGTCGTTCACGATCCCCGGCAGCGCCTGCCGGAGCGTCTCCGCCATCGCGCGCAGCTCCGCGTCCGTCCAGGACGGCTGCCGTTCCGCCCGCCGCGCGGTATGCTTCGCGATCCACTGCCGGTGCCGTTCCAGCAGCCGGCGGATCTCATCGTCCGTCATTTGAAGCGGCGCGCGGACCTCCAGCCGCCCGTCCGGCCGGACGCGGAGACCGACGGTTTTCCGCGCGCTGCGGATGACGATCGGTCCGTCGCTCACTTTTCCTGCGCCTCCGGCGCGAAAACCATATCGATAAAGGTCCGGATCTGCTCGTCCCAGAAGCCCCATTCGTGCACCGCGCCGGGCTTCTCATAGTGCGTCACATCCCAGCCGTTGGCCTGGAGCGCGGGCACGAAGGCCTGGTGCTGCGCGTACAGGAAATCCGACGTGCCGCAGCTGACGTACAGGCGCGGCTTTTTCGGCGCGTCCGCATTCTGCCGCAGCAGGTGCATCAGGTCGACCGCGCTGCCCGGCGCGCTGTCCAGGTCGCCCAGCACCCGCCGCCAATTTTCGCGCCGGTTCTCCGGAAGATTTTTCAGCTCCCGGACCACATCGACCGCACCGCTGAAGCTGGCCGCCGCCGCAAACCGCTCCGGATAGGTCAGCGCCAGGCGCATGGCGCCGTAGCCGCCCATGCTGAGCCCGGCCACAAACGTATCCTCCGGCCGGTCGCTCAGGCGGAGGAACCGGTGCATGACGCGCGGCAGCTCGTCGTTCACATAATCCCAGTACCGCTCTCCCTGGGCCTCATTGCAGTAGAAGCTGTGGTTGACCGCCGGCATGATGACCGCCAGCGGATGCCCCGCCGCGTACCGCTCCACGGATGTCCGGCGCATCCAGATGGAATGGTCGTCGCTGTACCCGTGCAGCAGGTACAGCACCTTCGGCAGGTCCTCCCCGCCCGAAGCCGTCACCCCGATGCCCTGGCTGGCCTCCGGCAGGATCACATTGACCGTCGAAGCCACATTCAATACCTCAGAAAAAAACTGAACCTGCAAAAACGCCATTTTCGTCCTCCTTCCCCCGGCTAAAGTGCCGTCTTCCCCCTGGTTAACTTCAGATCGTGCTTCCCATTATGCAATATCCCTGCCAATAAATCAAGCCCCAATTGGCCGGGACGGAGATTTCCGCATCCGTGACAATACTTTTATCCATTATAGAATCAAACCGGTCATCATGTGCATGAAAAACGCCGCCAGGCATAGCAGGAATCCGGCCTCCAGCGCAGAAATCAGTACCTTGTCTGCGCCTTTCGCGACATATAAAATCACGAAAGAGGGTTCCTCATGAATCAGCCTGAAGTTCTCCCTGCGGCCATGAACCTGCCGCAAAACCTGATTTTCCTGATTGCGCTGCTTGTTTCCCTGGGGATCCTTGCATGGGGCGTGATCTACCTGCTGCGCAGGATCCTCAGCCGGTCGGGCAGCGACGCGGGAAACGCCTTCCAGCGGTTTACGCTGCTGGTGCTGCTGGCCGTGGCGGTGATGTTCCTGCCGGTGTATTATCAATCATATTCTTTCGAGGACAGCTATCCCGTTTTCCGTCCGGCCCTGCTGGCCATTCACAACGCGATGCGGGTCTTCATTCTGGACGGGGAATTTGACTTTATCAGAAACGGCAT
>CACXEB010000521.1 GCA_902766515.1 uncultured Eubacteriales bacterium | reverse complement strand
CGCATATCCTGGAGGAGATGGGCCTGTCGTCCGTCGGCGGGCCCGGCACCACCGCGGCGCTGGCCCTGCTGAACGACGCGGTAAAAAAGGGCGGCGTCATGGCCTCCAACCACGTCGGCGGTCTGAGCGGCGCCTTCATTCCCGTCAGCGAGGACGCTGGCATGATCGCCGCTGCCCGGAAAGGGACGCTCAGCCTCGAAAAGCTGGAGGCGATGACCAGCGTCTGCTCCGTGGGCCTGGATATGATCGCGATCCCCGGCGACACGCCCGCGGAAACGATCTCGGGCATCATCGCCGATGAAATGGCCATCGGCATGATCAACCAGAAGACGACCGCCGTCCGCGTCATCCCCGCCATCGGCAAGGAAGCCGGCGAGACGGTGCATTTCGGCGGCCTGCTGGGCGAAGCCCCCATCATGCCCGTCAACCGGACCGACTGCTCCGCCTTCATCGCCCGCGGCGGCCGCATCCCCGCCCCGATCCACAGCCTGAGGAACTGAATTGACTTCCCGATCCCGTCCCGGGATCGGAAAGCGGCATTACAAAAAGCACACGGCGGATCAGAAATCGTCATGTGCTTTTTTGTTTATTCTATGCATGTATAGTGTTGTTACTTGCCCAGCTTTTTCAGCGCGTTAATGGCGGATTGATTGCCTTGCGCCGCGGCCTTGCGGTACCATTTGATGGCTTCATCTAAATCGAGAAGAGAACCCTTACCGAATTGAAAGCAATAACCAAGATTGTACTGTCCCCAGGCATACCCCTGGTCAGCGGCTTTATGATACCAGGCGGCCGCTTCGAATGAGTCGTGAGAAACACCTCGGCCGTAGTAAAAACACTCGCCAAGATTATTCTGTGCCCTTGCATTGCCTTGTTCAGCGGCTTTTCGATACCATTTGACTGCTTCATTGTAATCCTGGGGAACGCCATTACCTTTTTCATAACAATAGCCGAGATTGTACTGGGCTAATGCATTGCCTTGCTCAGCCGCTTTGCGATACCATTTAACTGCTTCATTTAAGTCCTTCGGAACTCCCATGCCCGTCTTATAGCAAACGCCAAGATTATTCTGTGCCATAGCATGGCCTTGTTCAGCCGCTTTGCGATACCATTTAACTGCTTCATTGTAATCCTGGGGAACGCCATTACCTTTATCATAACAATAGCCGAGATTGCACTGGGCTATTGCATTGCCTTGCTCAGCCGCTTTACGATACCATTTGACTGCTTCGCTGAAGTCCGTCGATACCCCTATGCCCGTCTTATAGCAAACGCCAAGATTGTTTTGTGCATTAGCATAGCCTTGCTCAGCCGCTTTACGATACCATCTGACCGCTTCGCTGTATATGCCCGCTGTATAAAAGATGAATCCAATCTGGTCATCCAATGCAAGAGGATCCGGTGCTTCCGGTAAATGTTTCAATGCTGTTTCTAAGGCGGCTTTTTTACTCTTCAGCGATGAATCCAGCCCTGCTTTGGTTTTTCGCGCTTGTTCAATCTGCTGTTCAAGTTCTTTCCGTTTTGCGCTGATAAATAACCCTTTCAGCTGTGACAATTGCCGCCGCAGATCTGTAAGGCGCGCATCAGCGTCTTTTAAAGCATCTTCCAGCCGCTGCCGTTCCCGTTTCAGCTGAATAATGGTCGCTTCTTCTCTTTGATACTGTTCCGTTCTGAGCCGGAAGTCCTCTTCAAGTTTTTTCTTTTTATCATAGGCTTCCGCTTCTTTCCGTTTGCGTTCTTCCGCTTCGCGCCGCGCTTTTTCGGCGGCTTCCGCTTCCCTGCGCCTGCGCTCTTCCGCTTCGCGCCGGGCTCTTTCGGCGGCTTCCGCTTCTCTCCGTTTGCGCTCTTCCGCTTCGCGCCGCGCTTTTTCAGCGGCTTCCGCTTCCCTGCGCCTGCGCTCCTCCGCCGCCCGCTTTTCAGCTTCAATCCGGTCCAGAATCGTCTGGCTCCAGCCCTCCAGCTGTGCTTTCAGCCTGGGATTCGCAAAGCGAATCGCGTTCTGGTAGTTTCTGTTTGCAGCCAGCGGCTCCTTTTCACTGCCCAGATCATCGGGAAGACATACTTTGCTCTCGACCATCAACTTGACCAGATAGGCACGGGCGCTTTGGTAGTCGCTGTTCAGCGCCTGCTCCGCCAATTCGTCAGCCTTTTCAAAGCCGCCGGATTCCAGTTCAAAGAAGGCGCGGTTCAGGAGGGCGGCAACAGCGCCGCTTTCGGCCTGCCCAGCGGTATCCCGGCGGCGCTTGGAGGCCGCTGCCGCCTTTTCTATGGCTTCGTGCAGATCGTGCCTGAAAGCGGGGCGGCTCATGTCCAGCCCCTGAAGCGCCGAAAGCTCAGGGGGCAATTGGGAAGGCGCCATCCCCTGATAGCAGGGAATCAACAGGCGGGAGTCGTGCTTCATCAGGGCCAGATAACGGCTCCACTCATTCCTGACCCATACGGCGTTGAAATGCCCGGGCCGGGTGCCGATCACCAGCATTACCGGCGCGGAATGCAGCGCGGCGAAAATATAGGGCTCATACTCCTGCCCCAGCCTGGCCTGAAGCGTCACACGGCTGAAGAAGACCTTATATCCCCGTTCGGTCAGGTCATCATAGATATCCCAGGCCAGGGCTGAATCCCTGGTCTGCTGACCGTTTTCATCATTCTCCTTATAGCAGATGAACACGTCATAGGGCTGTTCATTCCGGGATATCGCCAGGATCCGCTTCTGGACCTCGGCGATGTAGCCCGCTTCCTCCTCATACAGGCGGCGGCTTTCAGCGTCCGGCGCACAGAGAATGGCGGCTTTATAATCCTCATCCGCCAGGATGGACGTCATCTGTGTGCGGTGGCAGGTGGGCACGCGTTTTCCAGTGGCGGGATCATCCACATACTCAATGCCATACCGGCACAGCACGACACCCCAATGCGCCTCCGCGTTCCGGCCGCTCTCCTTCAGGATTTCCCCATAGGCGTCCAGGGCCCTGTCAAACTCATGCTGTCTGCGGAGCTGGTCAGCATACAGAAACAGGTTGAGCCTGCGCTCGTCATTGACGTTCGGGAGCGGGCTCTTCCTGCCGCAGTTCGCGCATTGCCCGTAAGTGTCGCCCGGGCTGAAGAGCAGGTCTCCGCCGCACATCCTGCATTGAATCACCATCACCGGCATCCTCCGTTCCACACGCTGTCGTCCGCCCTGGTCAATGCTGCCATTATATTACAGGATCACGGCTTTTTCAACAGATTTCCGCGCGGGGCAGGCCATCGCGCCATGCGAACCGGTATCCCGGCCGTCCCTTGCGGCTGCCGCCGCGGCCTCACTTTGTAAATCATATTCAAATGGCAGGAAAACGGCTGCCCGGACAGAATATTATTGGAGGGATCCCGCGGGGACAGGGGCGGGAATCCGGAACGGGCAGCCGCGTGCGTTTGAACCCGTTCACGCGGCGCCGGTCCGACAGCGAAAACGGAGGAGACGGAAATGAGTTTTACAGGGGTATTGATCTCAATCATGCTGCTGATCGCCGCGATGGGGTCGCCGGAGATGATGCGGACGAGCGGACCGGCGGAGCCCGGCCAGACGGTGGCGGCGGATGCGGGGGCGCCGGCCAAAGGATGGGCGGTCGCAGGGCAGTATGATACTTCCGGGCTGGCGGAGGCGGAAGTCGCTTCCCTGACGACGGTGTCCGTGTCGCCGTCGGGGCGGTGGATCGCCGCGGTGAACCGGATGAAGCCGTCCCCGAAGGACCGCATGGCTGCCGGGATCGCCAACCCGCTCGGCCGGCTGCCGGATGCGCTTTATCTGTTTGTCCGGCAGGAAAATGGATACAGACCGGAGCGGATGATCCCGGTCGATCCGGTGGCGATGCAGGAGCTGAGCAGCACCCTGGGCGGCGGCGCTGCCCTGGCCTGGAACGATGATGAAACCCGCTGCGTGCTGTCCGCCCGGTGGGACTCACAAGGCCGCATGTATCTGAACCAGTCGCACAGCAACCTGTACCTGCTCGACCTGGCCGGCCGCACCTGGACGCGCCTGACCGATACCAGCGAGAGCGGGAACCATTGCGTGCTTCCGGCATGGTCCGGCCCTGACACGATCCGCTTTGTGCGGCAGACGAGCGACGGCGGATACCTGAACGCGCTGTGCGAGCTGGATCTTGGCACGGGCCGCGAAACGAAGATTGCTTCCCTGTACAGCGGCGGCATTGAGCATGCCCTTGCGGTGGTGACCAACTGGCGGATCGCCGGTCCGTCCGTTTATTACACCGTGGACATGATGAACACCGGCCGGCTCTGTGTTTCTCCCGTCGGGGGACTGGAAATCGCCGCCCGCAGTCTTGTGGACACGATGAAGGACCTGCGGGAAACCGACCGCCATCCGTACTGCCGGTACTTTGCCGCCATGGACGCGAGCGCGGACGGCCGCTGGATCTGCCTGACGGTGGAGGACCAGCGGGTGCCCTACCGCGATTTCCCGTTTGCGGACAGCCCCGAGCTGCCCCAGGCCGATCCCGCGCACGCGATCTCGATCAGCACCCGCCGCCCCTGGGTGCCCTGCCATAACGTGTTCCTCTACGATACGGTGCGGGGGCAGCTCCTGGATCCCTTCATGGCCGGCGGTCTGGCGCCGACGGCCGCCGTGGTGACCGCCGCCTGCTTCTCCCCGGACGGCTCGTCGCTGCTGTTCACCGTCTTCGGGGATGAGCGGCCCTGGTCGATCGAGGACCTGGAACAGGCTGCTTTCTACCGGATGGATCTGTCGGAGGATCCGTTCAGGCCGGAGCGCCTGTTCACGCTCGAACTGTATTCCGCGCTTTCCTTCCCCGAAGGCCTCCGCTGGACGGGGGACCTGCTGTGCATTCCGACGGATCGGCAGCCCGACCTGTCCGTCCAGCTGATCTGGCTGCGCCCTGCTGAATGAGGATCGGCAGGTACAGGCAGACGCAGGCGAATGAGCTTCCGGATCAAACGGCGGACGGAGGATTTTTTGAAGATATGACGCATGATACCAGGCTTTCACGGGTCATCCGGTTCTTCACGGAGGAGACCCGGTCCCTGGCCTGCATGGCCATGGCCTGCGGCACGCGGGCGTCGGTGCGCACCGCCCGGGGCGGGGTGATATCCGCCGATGGGCGGCCGGTGGCGGAGGACAGCGTGTTTGACCTGGCCTCCCTGTCCAAGCTGTTCACCGGCCTGACCGCCATGCGGCTGCGGGCGGCCGGCCT
>CACXEB010000520.1 GCA_902766515.1 uncultured Eubacteriales bacterium | reverse complement strand
CTGGCCCTCTCCGCCACCAGCCTGTGCTTCCGGCGCACGCTGCCCTGGGCGGAGACCACCGGCTGGTTCGGCAAGGTGTTCCTGTCCTACGGCTTTCTGGCCTACCTGGCCATCGTGATCGCGCTGATCGCCGGATATGTGCTGAACCACACCCGCGTGGGCCTGCACCTGCGGGCCGTGGGCGAAAGCCCCGCCACCGCCGACGCCGCGGGCGTGAACGTGAACCGCTACAAGTACGGCGCCACCTGCATCGGCAGCATGGTCGCCGGGCTCGGCGGGCTGTACTACGTGATGGACTATGCCTCCGGCGTGTGGAGCAACAACGCCTTTGGCGACCGCGGCTGGCTCGCCATCGCACTGGTCATTTTTACCATCTGGCGGCCCAACATCGCGGTGCTCGCAAGCATCCTCTTCGGCGGGCTGTATATCCTCTATCTGTTTATCCCCTCCGGCATGGCGGACAAGGAGCTGTACAAGATGCTGCCCTACGTCGTCACCATCATCGTCCTCGTCCTCTCGAGCATCCGCAACCAGCGCGAAAAGCAGCCCCCCGCCCACCTGGGCCTTCCCTATTTCCGCGAGGAGCGGTAGCGGGGTCTCCGGCATTCGCAGCGCGTCGGACCCGGACGGGTCCCGCGGGGTGTCAGCCAGTATGAAAATACCCGGTGTGATTTCCGTCACGCCGGGTATCTTCTATGCAATGCCCTGTTGCTGATCCGTGATAGCCGACCGTCTGAACACCGGAATTATTTTCCGGACAGCGGCTCCAGCCGGATATGCCACCGGATCTCCCTTTGGGTCAGCTGATATTCCGGCGCGGGGCGGGGGCCGCAGCTGGCCGTGCCGATGCCGGCCTGGGCCCAGTCCAGGAACAGGAAGGTTGCTTCCTCCGGCTTCAGTTCATCCCGGTGCGCGGCAGCGGTTTCCTTCGCCAGGTCATAATGCGTCAGCCGGAAGTCGAAAGGCGCTTCTCCGGTGACACGGAAGCCGCCGCTCCCGCCCGATACATTGAGGCGTGTGCAGCCCGTATGCGCGCCGGCCTCCTGCGGGCGGATATGCCTTTCCCGGTACTCGTCCGCGCGCTCGGAGAACGCGCCGTACCACGCCGCTTCCCGCTTGTCCGCGTAGCTCTCCACGGGGCCGTATCCGCAGTAGTCCGCCCGGTCCATATCGCCGGGCAGCGTCAGCAGCAGGCCAAAGCGCGGCAGCGGCGGACGGTTTTCCGTCACGTGCGCCCGCACGTCCAGGTCGAGTTCGCCATGCCCGCCGATTGTCAGCCGGTAATCCAGCCGCATCACCGGCTGGTGGCACTCCGAGCCCAGAGCGGCGCTTCCCCGGATGACAGCGCCCTCTTTCCCGCGCGCCGCCGACAGCGCATACACCCGCGGCTCCAGGTCAAACAGGCGCAGGCTCTCCCAGCTCCGGCGGAAAGGCGCGTCGTTGTCGTTGGGCGCGCGCCAGAGGTTCCACCGGACCGGCGCGGTGATCAGCGGCCGTCCCGCCAGTCTGACGGCGTCCGGCAGGCCGGTGGCGCGGCTGACGCTGTATGCAAAGCCGTCGCCGCTCACCAGGATGTGTCCCCGCTGTTCCTCCAGCTTCAGCCCGTCCGGATCGGCCGCCGGCATCGCCCTGAGCCGCGTACGCGGCGCGGAAAGCCGGATCTGTTCGAAGCCCACCGGCTCGCCCCGTTTGCGCCAGGGCGTGTCCGCGCTGGCTTCAAAGATGAACCGGACATACCTGCCGTCCCCTTCCCCCAGGTCCGGCAGGACCGCCTCCTGAGCGCCCAGCGGCAGCAGGTTCAGGGCGATCCGCCCCTCCCCCAGGCGCCGGCCGTCCTGCTCGACCTCGTACCGGCAAGTCAGGCAGTCTTCCGCCGCCGTGAAGGACAGCATGTTTTTCAGCAGGAAGCGGCCGCCGGCCTTCTTCTCCACGCGGACGGGGCGGTAGACCTGACCGATTTCCATCAGCCCGCGGTGCGGGGTGCGGTCCGGGAACACCAGTCCGTCCACGCAGAAATTGCCGTCGTGATTCCGCTCGCCGAAATCG
>CACXEB010000519.1 GCA_902766515.1 uncultured Eubacteriales bacterium | reverse complement strand
TCGTTCTGGATCTGTTTGATGGCGTTGCGCATTTCGATCCGCAGCTTGGCGTCAAGGTTGGAGAGCGGCTCGTCCATCAACAGCAGGTTGGGCTTGATCACGATGGCGCGCGCCAGGGCCACGCGCTGCTGCTGGCCGCCCGAAAGCCGTTCGGGCAGGCGGTTCGCGTACTCCGTGATCTTCACCGTCTCCAGGATCTCATCCACCCGCTTTTTGATCTCTTCCTTGGAGACCTTGCGGTTTTTCAGGCCGAATTCCACGTTCTTGCGCACCGTCATATGCGGGAATACGGCGTAGTTCTGGAACACCATGCCGATATTGCGCTTGGAGGGCGCGATGTCGTTGATGACTTCGGAATCGAAGGATATGGTGCCGCCCTCAATGCTGTTGAAGCCTGCCACCATGCGGAGCAGGGTGGTTTTTCCGCAGCCGGACGGGCCGAGCAGGGTGAAAAACTCTCCCTCCTTCACCTGCAGTGTCAGATCCGGGATGATGGTGGTTTCCCCATACCGTTTCACCACGTGGTCGAAATAGATGCTGACGCTCATCTTCCATTGATCCTTTCTTCTCCCCAAAATGCCGGTGCGCAATCGGCAGCACCGATTGCGCACCATTTGAAACGGGAAGTATTATTTGTTCATGATATCGGCGACGCGGGTCTTGAGCTCGGCGGTATGGGCAATCACGTAGTTGCTGTCCTCATAGGCCAGGACGATGTCGGCCAGGGGCTTCATCGTGTCGTTGGTGTATTCCACGGGGCGGATGTTGCGGCTGGTGGTCTTCTCGGCCAGGTACTTCTGGGCGGTTTCGGAGAGCATGAAGTCCACGAACGCCTGGGCTTCTTCGAGGTTCTTGCAGTTGTTGGGGATGCCGATCTGGGCGGGCAGGAACACGGTGCCTTCCACGGGATAGACGATGTGCACGTTGACAGCGCCGTCATTGATCATGGTGACGCAGGGATCCTCGTAGGTCAGGCCGACGGCGTATTCGCCGTTGATGACGCCCTTGTACACGGCGGAGGAAGAAGAGGTGATCTTCACATCCTGGCCCTTGAGCAGGTCTTCGGTGTACTTCCAGGCGGCTTCGCTCTCATAGCGCTCGGCGGCGGTTTCGCCTTCGCCCATGACCAGCAGCCAGTTGGTCAGCTGGCAGAAAGCGGAAGAGGAGGCGGAGGGGTCGGCGGACACGATCTTGCCCTTGAGGGCGGGCTGGAGCAGGTCGGCGTAGCCGTTGACCTCAACGCCCAGGTCCTTGAGCAGCGCATCGTTGACCAGCAGCACGCTGCCGTCCACGGTGTAGTTGGTGCAGAAGCCCAGGGTGTTGCGATAGGCTTCCATCAGGAATTCATCCTCAGTGGAATAGTAATCCTGGAACAGGTCCTTGTTGGCCACATAGTTGGCCAGGCTGCCGCCGTACATCAGGTCGAAGGAGCAATACTCCTGCTCCTTTTCAGCCTTGATGCGGGCCATGCAGTCGCCGGTGCCCAGGGATTCGGACTTGATCTTGATGCCGGTTTCCTGCTCGAACAGGGAATAGATGGAGCGAAGGCCGTCGCTGTTGGGTGTGCAGATGTTGAGCACCCTTTCTTCATCGGCCAGCACGGCGGTCACGCTCATCACCATGATGAGTGCCAGAAACAGAGCGGTCAATTTCTTCATAATGGGAAACCTCCTTGAAATGATGGATGATTCATCCATGTTTTAGTGGTTTTATTCTATCACAGATGCTTCTGAAATGCAACCATGAAACGATTTTTCCGGCGATTTTTGAAGAAGAGGGCTTTTTCTCCTGGCCGGACAAAAATAACAGTGGCGGCCGGGCGCAACCTGTTATATAATAGCATCCGGGCGCCGGGGGTGCTTTCCGGCGGAATGAGACGGAGGAGACGGTCAGGCGATGGAGATCTTTGACTTATACACCGAAGACAGGGTGAAAACGGACCGCACGATGGTCCGCGGCGAGCCGACCCCGGAGGGGTATTACCGGCTCGTGGTGCATGTCTGCATCTTTGATCCCGAGGGGCGGATGCTGATCCAGCAGCGCCAGCCGTTCAAAGAGGGCTGGTCCAATTTCTGGGATGTCAGCGTGGGCGGCAGCGCGGTAGCCGGCGACAGCAGCCGTTCCGCCGCCGAGCGGGAGACCCGCGAGGAGCTCGGCCTGGCGATCGACCTGCGGAACGTCCGGCCCACGCTGACGATTGACTGGGAGCATGGGTTTGACGATTACTATGTGCTGACGCAGCGGGTCGACCTGGCTTCGCTGCGATTGCAGTATGAGGAAGTGCAGCGGGTCGCCTGGGCCACGGAGGAGGAGATCCTGCGGATGATCGATGACGGCCGCTTCATTCCCTATGACAGGCACCTGATCGGGCTGCTGTTCTCCCGCAGGAACCGCAGGAGCGCCCACATCGGGAGCGATCCGACGGCCCATTGACGTTCGTCCTGCCATCCATGTGCTGAACCGGGGAGGGTGATGTATGAAAAAGTATGCGGCGCCGATCGTGATGGCCGTGATCTTTGAAGCGATTGCCATCACGCTGTGGCTGACGAAGGACAATCTGTTCTATCTTTTCAACTTCAGCTATATCGGCTGTTCCATCAGCCTGGGGATGATCCTGTTCATCCGGAAGTACAAGCATGCCAGGCGGGTGGTGCAGCTGCTGGTCGGCCTGTACATGCTGGTCTACCTGGGGTTGATCAGCGGTGAGAACATGCAGATCGAAGGCTTCTGGTACTATCTGTTCACCGGCGTGTTCGAGGCGGCGACCATCCACTACGCCGTCGCCAAGATCTTCGGCCCCCTGCTCTTCGGCCGGGGCTGGTGCGGCTATGCGTGCTGGACGGCGATGGTGCTGGATTTCCTGCCGTATAAAACGCCCGCGCAGCCGCGGAAGAAGCTCGGCTGGATCCGCTATGTCACGTTCGCGGCTTCCCTGGTGTTTGTGGCGGCGCTGTTCCTGGCCCATGCCGGCAACCTGGAGCGGATCATGTTCTGGGCGTTTGTGATCGGCAATGTGCTGTATTACGCCGTGGGCATCCTGCTGGCCTTCCGGTTCAGGGACAACCGGGCGTTCTGCAAGTATATCTGCCCGGTGACCGTGTTCATGAAGCCGATGAGCTACTTCTCCCTGCTCCGCATCCGCTGCGACAAGGACAAGTGCGTTTCCTGCGGCAAGTGCAAAAAGGTCTGTCCGATGGACGT
>CACXEB010000518.1 GCA_902766515.1 uncultured Eubacteriales bacterium | reverse complement strand
TCCGGGTGAATTCCCTGGAGATTTACACCGTCCAGCAGCTTGCGGCGGGAAAAAGCGTTGTCCTCCGGCGGGAATTCATGCTGTCCAACCCCGGTGGGTACCGCATGAGCGCTTCCGTGAAGGACAGCCAGGGAAATCTGCTGACCTTTGACTCCAATACGCTGGATTTCGGGATGGGCCGCCAGGGGGGCGAAAAGGATTCGGAAGGCAGGGATGATCAGCCCGCTTCCGAAGGCTGGGCGATCGTTGATCTGACCGGGACCGATGTCCAATCCGGACAGGAGCTGGGCTTTGACCGGTACACGCTGGAAGCGAACGGCCTGATGCTGGTCAACCGCTGGCTCTGTCTGCCGGAGGATTTCACGGACGAACGGTTTGAAAGCGGCGATGAGCTGGTGGACGTCATGATCCAGTCCGAAGCGGATGGACTGCGGATCCGGACGCGCAGCCGGGATGTCTGCCTGCTGCGGCCGGCTTATGTGCACCTGCTGGACATGATGTGGGCGGCGGCTGATGCGGGCGTGGACGGGATCGAGATCCGGGAAGGCTATCGCAGCTATGCCGCGCAGCAGCTGCTGTTTGATCAGGCATTGAAGGCTTATGAATCCCGGTATACGGGCGAGGCGCTTCTGGAGAAGGCCCGCGAGATGGTCAATATGCCCGGCACCAGCGAGTTCCAGACAGGCCTGGCCATGCTTGTCGGAGGCGCTCGGGACAATGCGGGCTTCACGGATACGGACGCTTTCAAATGGCTGTATGAGCACAGCTGGGAATACGGCTGGGTGTTCCGTTTCCCGGTGAGCGGCTATCCGACGGAGACGACGGTCGACAAATCCTGGAAAACAGGCGAATCGAAGCCGCTGATGGTGTTTCGGTATGTGGGCCGGGCCGCGGCGGCGGTGATGCACCTGAATGACTTCTGCCTGGAGGAGTTTGTGGAATACATGATCCACAACCCGCATATTGCGCTGTACCGGGATGGCGGGCTTGTGTACGAGTTGTACCGGATGCCGGATTCGGGCACTGACGTAAGCGTCCGCGTCCCTGAAGGCACGGCGGCGGAAGCATCGACAGATAACATGGGCGGCGTGATCGTGTCGCTGTACTTCGGAAAATAACAGCGTTCGAAATAAACCAGCGCCTGCCGCGGGATGCCGCGGCAGGCGCTGGTTTGTTTGCGAAAGGGGATTCTGTTATTCAGCATCCGCGCCGGCAAAGGCCGCCGCGTTGGCGCCGGCAAGCCTGCCGCTGGTCAGGGCCCAGCCGGCCGCCGCGCCGCCGTAGGTCACATAGGCCTTGTGGGAGGCCAGCAGCACGCCCAGGGAATCGTTGCCGACCGCATACAGGCCGGGGACGGCTTCACCGCTCTTGGTGAGGACGTTCATGTTTTCGTTGACGTCCAGGCCGCCGCAGGTGGAATAGACGTAGGACGCGCCCTTGATCGCATAGTACGCGCCGCCCTGGTCGGCCACGTTGGCGGTCAGGCCGGGCATCTGCAGGGCATCCGCCAGCGCGCTCAGGGATTCGGCTTTGATGACGTCGCCATAGGTTTCGCCGACGGCCAGGATCTCATCGAGATCGGTGACGGGCACGCCCGCGGCGACCTGGCCGCCCTGGGCCAGGAACATGGGCGTGTTCGCGCTTGTCAGGCCCGTTTCTTTGAAGCTGTTGATTTCCGCTTCGGAGTAGATCACATAATAGATGGGGCCGGCATGCCAGACGTCGAAGGCGAAGAACATGCCGATATCGCCGTTGACCGGGACGCCGTCCTGGCCGACAACAGGATAGGCTTTATCCAGCGCCAGGGAGGACAGGATCGCTTTCTGGTCCTTCGTCAGGTCGTCGTTGCGGATGATGTTGTATACCTGGGCAATATGGGAGACCGGCACCACGTCCAGGTTGTACAGGGCCGCGTCTACGGCTGCTTCGGCCATGCGGATGCCGCTGCCGTCGCACTGGGTCATGGCTTCGGTGTTCCAGACGCCGCCGATATACTGCTCGCTCAGCGCCGGGTCGCCGATGAAGCCGCCTGTGGCGAGAATGACCGCTTTGCCGTACACCAGGTAGGTCGTGCCATCACAGGCGACCGCTTTGACGCCCGCGACGCGGCCGTCTTCCATCAGCAGTTCCTGGGCGGTCAGCTCCAGCATATAGTCATTCTTTTCGTTCATGGCCTTGGCGGCTTCCATGGCTTCGACATAAGCGTCGTCCTTGGATTTGCCGTTCTTGCCGGCGTAGGATGTCCAGACCTGCCAGCCGGCCGGATGGAAGAAGGCGCGCATGGTCTCACCGAACTCGAAGGAATAGCCTTCCATCCAGTCCAGCGTTTCGCCGGAGGTCTCAATAAACTTCCTGACCAGGTCCAGCTTGGCGTCCTGCACGCCGTCGATCGTGGTGTATTCCGCCCAGTCCTTCAGCAGCTCTTCCTCGGGGACGATGGGGCCGCCGTTGGCTTTCACGCGGGAGGGCGGGTTGATGGCCATGGGGCCGGAGGTGTTGGTGGAGTTGCCGCCGATCTTGGCGGCGGTTTCGATACCGAATACCGTCGCGCCGTGCTCCGCCGCAGACAGGTACGCGGTCATGCCGGCACCGCCCAGGCCGACGACGATCACGTCGTAGCCTTCCAAGATGACGGTTTCGGCAGATTTTTCGATGGCTTTGTGCCACTGCGCGGGGGAGCCGCCGGCCATTTCAATGGCTTTTTCCACGGCGGATTTGACGGCGTTGGAGGCGACGGTCGCGCCGGAGATGACATCCGTTTCGAGGCTCTGACTTTCGATCAGGCGGGGATAGAGCCGCTCTTCCACGGTTTTGAAGATGGCGGCGGTGTTGCCGGCAGTGACGGTCTGAATGTCCGTCAGCCTGCCGCCGGCAAAGCTGATGTCGAGGGTCATCTGCTCGGTGACGGAGTAGGCGGGCAGGGTC
>CACXEB010000517.1 GCA_902766515.1 uncultured Eubacteriales bacterium | reverse complement strand
GCGGTGGTATACGTACCGTTCTGCGCCCAGTTCCTGCCGTCGCCGTCCGCGTCCACGAAGGTCCAGCCGGCAGCGGCGGGATCGGTCTCAAAGCTGTCGGCAAAGAGCGTGAGCGTACTGTCGGGCTCTGTGACGGGCGCGAGCTGGAACTTGAACAGCTTGGCATAGCTGGGGCCGCCGTAGCTGGCCACGTATAAGGTGCCGTCGTCGGAGACAGCCAGCTTGTTGGCAACGGCATAGTTGCCGCTCTGGCCGTTCAGGGTGACGACCGCGACTGGCGTCATCTCGCCGGTCAACTGATCCACGGTGTAGATCGTGTTGTTCTCGCCCAGAGCGTACAGGGTGTTGCTCTTGGCATAGTAGGCCATGTCATAGATGACGGCGCTGTCGCCGGAATACCTGCTGACGCGGGAGACCTCCTCCAGATCGCGCACGTTGGCGGCATAGAAGTAGCCGTCGTCGCCGGCCATGTAAACGTAACCGTTCACGTACTCGGCCGCGCGGACCTTCACGTTGGAGTTGGCAAAGGTCTCGATGCCGGTGAAGCTGGTGTTACTGGTGGAGCCCAGGGTCGCGGGATCGAGCTCGACCCAGGTCTTGCCGTCGTAGTAGTTGAAGCCGATGATCTTGCCGCCCAGGTTTTCCTGCTCGGTGCCGGTTTTGAACTTGGCGGCATAGACGTTGCCGGCATAGTCGCCCACGAGCAGCAGGGCCTCGGAGGGCAGTGTTCCATCGGGCGTCAGCTCGATCTCAACGGCCTCGCCGGCCTCGCTCTGCTCCGGCACCGCCTCGTCAAAGACCTTGGTGCCGGCCTTGTTCATGATGGCGGCATAGGCGATGTACTGGTTGTCCTGCGCCTTGAGCGTAAGCGCTCTGGAGACCAGGTCCATATACAGACCGTCCACGACGGGCGCGGTGTCGTCCACGGTGAGTTTGAAGCGGATGCGGGCGCCCGGGCCGATGATGCCCTCCTCCAGGGCGGCGTCCAGAGCTTCCTTGCTCATGTGGCCCTGGTTGTCCAGGCCGTAGTACTCAGGCAGGCCGTAGAAGCCGACCCTGATCACGTCGCCCTCTGTCAGGCCGAGGCTGCTCAGGTTGTAGTTGACGGAGAAGTTGGCGGGGCTGGTGTTCTGCCAGGTGCCCTGGTTGACGTGGTAATAGGCGCCGACCTTCTGCGCCGGGGTGACATTGGAGTAGAGGACCTTGAGATCCGCATCCTGCACCGCGAAGCCGAAGGTGGAGATGTTGCGGATGTTCAGATAGTTGAATTTGCCGATGGTGGCGTCGCTGCGGATGGCCATCTTCTTGCTGGGGTACGTGTCCTCAATGGCAAAGGGGTTGCCCATGAAGATGGTCTCGTTGCCCTCGGTATCCTTCAGGGTCATGTAGTTGGTGTTCTTGACGCCGGTATAGGGCAGGTCGCCGGTGCCGTAAGCGGCGTCCATCGCGCTGCTGTGGTCGAACATTTCGGGATCGGTCCAGGAGCCGCAGAAGCCCAGGATCGGGATGGAGTGCTCCACGTCCATGATGGTGCCCTCGAGGGTGCTCTGGGGTTCCAGATAGGTGTAGCCCTCGACGAAGAAGCCATCCTCGAAGTAGTGCAGCAGGTACGCCTTGTCGAACGAATCGATCTGGAAGTTCACGACCACGTGGACAGGCTGATCCTCGACCACGAAGGTGGTCGACGCGGCGGCCTGCAGAATGGCGCGCGCGTCAAAGGTGGTGGTGTCCCCGTCGCCGTCCACATCGGCTACGGTGAGATCCAGATCGCTGCCGTCGTTCTTGCCGCTCAGGTAATCCAGGATCGCCTGGGCGTCGTCCTCGTCGGTCTCGCCGTCCTGATTGACGTCGGCTTTGACGGCAAAGTAGGGCTCATAGACCTCGCCGTCCACCTCGTAGGTCACGTCGGCGCCGACGAGCGTGGTGCCGGTGTCCTGCAGCATGCCGTAACCGGCGTCGCCGGCGATCCACTGCGTGAAGATGTCGGTACGGAGGCTGTACTCCTTGGGCTTGCCGTCGATCGGATTGACGGTGAAGCCGAAGCTGTAGCTGCCGGTGCGATACGGATCGTCGCCCAGCTCCGCCTTGACCTTTCCGTCGGCCCAGGTGTCCAGAAGCGTGGAGCCCTCGTCCATCAGGATGTAGCTCTTGGCCTGGACCGCGGCGTTGACGTTGCCGAGACCGGCGCCCTGGCGGAAGGTGGACCAGTATTCGCCGTATTCGTCAAAGATGGGCACGGCGGTGCTCATCAGCAGGGAGTTGATGAGCTGGCGCGCGGTCCTGCCGGTTTTTTCGGTCAGGTCGTTCTCGCGGATGTACTGCGCCACGACCGCGGCCATGCCGGCCACCTGGGGAGCGGCCATGGAGGTGCCGCTCATGAGCTCGTAGTCAGTGTGGGAGTCCGTGGGAGAGTCCGTGGCGATGTTGGCGCCCCAGACGGAGTAGATGCTGCCGCCGGGCGCGGTGATCTCGGGCTTGAGCTCGAGGGTGCCGTCCGGACCGTAGGAGCTGAAGGAGCTCATGGTCACCTGGCGGTCGGAGACATCCGTTTCCTCATAGGTCTTTTCAGCCGTCACGCTCAGGGAGCCGGTGTAGTAATCCGGCGTACCGTCGTCGTCCAGGTCGACGGGCGTGGAGACGGCCAGGATGTTCTCGCCGTCCTTCAGCATGATGGACACGCAGGGAGCGGTGTAAGTGTAGCCGGTCAGATTCATGTTGATGACGCCGGCCTGGTTGTTGACGATGATCACACCGATGGCGCCCTGGGCCACGGCGGCGTTGGCCTTCGCGAAGAAGGAGGATTCGCCGCGGCGGCAGATGGCGACCTTGCCGCTCAGGACCTCGCTGCCGAGGGCCCAGAACTGGTCGCCCTCAGCGCCGACGTGCCCGTTGTCGTCCACGCCGGGTCCGTCGACAAAGACGTACTCAGACTCTCCGGCGAGGGTGGCGATGGGAACGTTATTGTATGCGGTCTCGCTGTAGAAGACCGCGACGGGATCGTCGTTGTCGTTCACGTAGCCGTCAAAGTACAGAGGGGTACCCGTCTGGCCGGCGTTGTCTGCGGAGGCAACAGTCAGGGAGTTGGAAAAGGATCCCGGGCTGCCGTTGGTGGCGTAGTTCACGTCGTCAATGTACAGATAGGGATATCCCATTTCGGGGTTCAACGGCGTGTCGTACCACATGCCGCTGTTGCCCGCGGAGAAGGACACGACCATGCCGTTCTCGGTCAGGCGATCCATGATCTCCTGGTAGCTGCCGGCGAAGGCGAAGCCGGGAGAGCCGGAGCCGAGGGACAGGTTGGCGCTGTCGCAGCCGAGGACGATGGCGTCCTCAACGGCGGAGAAATAGTCGGAGTCATAGGCTCCGCCGCCGCTGCCGAAGACCTTCATGACCACGAGCTGGGCATCCGGGGCCACGCCCTGGGTGAGGACGGACTGCATCGCGTCCTTCCACTCGCCGCCCACGTTGATGAAACGGTTGGCGGTGGCGATGCCGGCGACGTGGGAGCCGTGCTCACCCTGGCTGTCCATGTGGTCGGCCCGGAAGTTTCTGTCCACGTAGTTGACGGCGTAGGGGATCTTGGTGCTGTAATAGGCCTTTGCGCCGTTCGTGCCCCAGGCGGCGGCGTTGAGCTGATCGGCCACGGCGTCGATGTCGTCGGCGGTCAGCAGATCGACCTCCAGGCCGTCGTGCTCCAGCGCGTACTCCAGGCCGGCGCCGGAAAAGGACTGGTGCTCCAGGTCAGCGCCGGTGTCGATGATGGCGACCTTGCTGCCCGCGCCGGTGTAGCCCTGCGCCCAGGCCAGGCTGGAGCCGATCATGCCGGAGGAGGGGCCCATGTCGGGCTTGGCCTCGCCCAGAGTCTTGTCAGGCTCGAAGCGGTTTTCCACAAAGACCTCCTTGACGCCCGGGACCGCGCGGATGGCGTCCAGGTCGCCGTAGAGGGCGTTCGCGGAAATGATGTTGGCCGCCAGAGTCAGGTTCCACTTGACGTCAAGCGGACGGCTGATCGCGGCGTTGATGCGGGCAGTCATCGCGTCCTGCTCCGCCTTCAGGCTGTCGCGGTAAGCCTTGGCGGCGGCGTTGTACGCGATGTTCTTCACGCCGAACCCGGCCCCGATGGTGGAGGCCTTGTCCAGCACGATGGAGACACGCACGACGTCGGTCAGAGCGTAGGGCTCTTCTTCAATCGCTTCCTTCTCCACGCTTTTGGCGCGGAAAAGCCCCAGCGTGCTCGGATCGACGGGCGTCAGCTCGATCTTTTCGAAGGAAGCGGACGGCGCCGGTCCGGCGGACTTCGTTGAGCCGTTCTCTTCCGCGTGGACCATGGGGACCAGCGAGAAGAGCATAGTCAGCGAAAGCACGACGGAGAAGAGACGTTTCCATGAGTGT
>CACXEB010000516.1 GCA_902766515.1 uncultured Eubacteriales bacterium | reverse complement strand
GGCAACAACCGCAACCATGACATCCGGGTCTGCGTCGGCTGGCTGATCACCCTGTCCGACGGCGTGTCCGTCTATGCCACGGGCGACACCTCCACGACGGACCAGATGGCGGAGCTTGCGGACCGTCATATCCACTACGCCTTCTTCGTCTGCGACGGCAAGTACAACATGGACATGGACGAGGCGATCGCCTGCGCCAACCTGGTACAGGCGCAGCACAGCATCCCCTACCACATGGCCCCCGGCAAGCTGTTTGACCCGCAGCGGGCGGAACTGTTCGACGTCCCCGGCCGCCTCATCATCCCCGCCGGAGAGGAGATCACCCTGGAATAACGGCATGGTTCACGGAATGAAGGCCGTGTATCAAACGCCGCGCCGTTTCTGTCATCATTGATTGACAATCTGCTGAATTTGCGTTATACTCCTTTTATAAAATCGTCTTTTAACAAATAACGGTTTTATAAAAGGAGGTTTTATATGTCACCGTTTGTGGGCCGCGAAGAGGAATTACAGGCGCTGGAGAACGCCTGGCGCAGGGACAGCTTTCAAATGGCGGTGATCTATGGCCGCAGGCGGATCGGCAAAACCACCCTGCTCAGACAGTTCTGCCGGGACAAAAAGCATGTGTTCTTCACCGCGATCAAAACCACGGCAGAGCGCAATGTGGAACTGTTCAGCCAGTGCGTCCTCAAAGCGCTGGCACCGGAAATAAGCACGTCTTCCTTCCGTTCCCTTGACGATCTCTGCGCGTATCTGGGCAATCGGTGCCGGGACGAGCGGATCGTCGTGGTGATTGACGAACTGCCCTACCTGGCCAGGAAAGACGAAAGCGTAACCTCCACCCTGCAAAAGTACATCGACGAGCAGTGGCAGTCCGGCAGGATGTTCCTGATTGTCTGCGGTTCCTCCGTCAGCTTTATGGAGGACGAGGTGCTCAGCGAAAAAAGCCCGCTTTTCGGACGCCGCACTATGCAGCTGAAGATGGAGCCCTTCGGCTATCGTCAGACCGCATTATTCCTGCCGTCCTGGTCCGTGTACGAACAGGCGATCGCCTACGGCCTGACCGGCGGCATCGCGAAATACATCGCCCTGTTTGATGAAGACCGCTCGCTGGATGAAAACATCGTATCCCTGTTTTTCTCCCGTTCCGGATACCTCTATGAGGAAGCGGACAACCTGCTGACGCAGGAATTCCGGGATGTGGACGGCTACAGCCGGATCATCGAAACGATCGCCTCCGGCGCAGGCCAGATGCATGAGATCGCGGACAAATCAGGCATGTCCGCGCAGAATGTATCACATATCCTCAAAAACCTGACGGAGACGGGCATTGTGGAGCGACAGCAGGCCATCACGGAGGAGCACAATAAAAAAAAGACCCGATATATCCTGACGGATGAGATGCTGCGCTTCTGGTACCGCTTTATTCCCGAGGCGATGGACGCGATTGAGATCGGCCAAGGCCGGCTATATTATGAGCGCAGCGTGAAACCGCTGATCCCATCCTTCATGGGCAGCGTATTTGAAAAGATGTGCAGGCAGTACACGCTCGAGGCGGGCATCTCCGGCGCTTTCGCCTGTACGGTCACCCGGATCGGCACCTGGTGGGGCACGAACCCGGAACGGCGCGAGGAAACGGATATCGATGTCGTCGGTCTGGATAAAGCCCGCCGGGAAGCCGTCATCGGCGAGTGCAAATTCCGGCATGAAACCACGGACAGGAAGGTGTACGAAGCGCTGAAGGAACGCCACGCCCTGCTCCACGAGGGCTACAGGGTGGTGCAGTACCTGCTGTTCTCCGCCAGCGGATTTTCGGATTGGCTGGTCCGTGAAGCGGAAAGCGGCCCGCTGAAGCTGATCCGCCTAGAAGACCTGTATGCCCATGCGGGCTGAATTTATCCTTGAATAAACCATATGATTATGGTATAAATCTGTCCGGGTGTTTCCTGTCCGCCTGCGGGCGGAGGGGCACCCGGTTTTCCGCGTCTTTCCGGGCGGCGCCCGTAAAATCTCACAGGAGGCATTCCCCCATGAAAACCACCCGCATCCTTGCCGCGCTGTTGGCCCTGCTGATCCTGGCCGGTCCCGGCCGCGCCCTGGCCGAGGTCAGGAAGCTGCCGATGGACTTCTCCGGCGGCACCAAGCCCCAGCGCAGCTATGAAATCGGTCTGATGGAGTATGAGGATCCGTCCATTCACGTGACCCGCCAGAGCGAGCGGCCGATCCTGCCCGACGGGAAGGAGACCCGCCTGTATGTGCTGCGCGTGAAGATCGCCGACGCCTCCCAGCTGCGCACCATGTCCATGGCGGGCTTTGACAAGATCGGCCGCGTGGGCAATATCGAGGTCATGTCCAACCGCGTCAACGCCGTGGTCGCCATCGGCGGCGACTATTACTGCGGCGACGCCCGGCGCTTCGTCCTGCGCCAGGGCAAGGTCTACAAGGAGTCCATGGCCGCCGGCCAGGACCTGCTGCTGATCGACGAGGACGGGGATTTCCATATCATCCTGGCCGACGAGCATCCCGAGGACATGGACAAGACCCAGGTCAACGGCAAGAAGGTGGTCAACGCCCTGTGCTTCGGCCCGGCCCTGATCAAGGACGGCCAGCGGAACAGCAACTACCAGTCCGCCCCCACCCACTGCAAACCGGACGAATTCAGCGAGCGCATGGTCCTGTGCCAGATCGGGCCCCTGGAGTACATGGTGGTCGCCTGCGCCCACCGCGGCCTGAGGCTGTCGGAGATGACCGACATGATCCTCATGCTGGAGCCCGGCGTGCAGCAGGCCTACAACCTGGACGGCGGCGTGTCCACCCAGATGCTGTTCCTGGGCCGCCGCATCAACAACACCAGCATCGACCCCAATGACATCCGCAAGCTGGTCGACATCGTCTACTTCGCCAGCGCCTACACGCCGGACTGAAGCGCGGTCATCGTCACTGTTCACGGGGTGAACAGTGACCGTAGGGGGGATTGGCATCCCCCCTGCGTGACCCCCCACAGATTTGCCTGTCGCCCCTTT
>CACXEB010000515.1 GCA_902766515.1 uncultured Eubacteriales bacterium | reverse complement strand
GGCCATCTATCTGCTGTGCGATTATGATGCCCGGCTGGAACAGCACCGGGAGGAGCGGTTTCCTGAAAAACCGTTTATCTGTTATGTTGACCGGGACTGTCCGGAGACGGCTGTCGTGTTTATGGTGGCCAACGCCTCGGAGGACGAAGCGGAGGATTTCCGCGACATGATCGACCGGACAGTGCGGGACGTCGTGTCTTCCGGGTTCCAGCGGGATCAGGACGCGTCGTGGATGGACAGCGAGTCTGTCGACGTTGACATAATGATGGACTACATGGGGCACCTGCTGTTGGATAGGCTGACCGCTACGTACGCTGCCGGCAGGGACATGCGGCAGGTGATGCAGCTCCAGGCCGACAGCCTGGCCAATCCCGCCGCTGTGCTGGCGCCGGGCGATGACGCGGAGCGCTGCCTGGCATGCCTGGAAAAATGGCTGTCCGACAGCCGGACAACAGCCCTGACGGTGACCGTGACGCAGCCGGAAGAATGATGCTGCAAAAAAAATGAAATTTTTTTCGTTTTCCGCTGCCACCCTGCCGCGGGGCGCGTATCAACAAGTGGAAACACCAAACGGTGGTTCCCAAAATAAAAACAAACAATGAAAGAAAAGGAGACTATACCATGGAAAACGTTGAAAATATCGCGAACGAGGAAATGTTTGAAGAACTGACTGCCGAAGAAATGACCGAAGCGAGCGGCGGTGCGTACCGTCCCCTGGCCCCCAAGGAAGGCTACTATGTCTACCAGATCCAGTACCGCGACGTGCTGATCCGCATCGCGAAGCGGTTCAACACCACCGTCCGGAAGATCGTGAAGGCGAACCCGAAGATCAAGGACGCCAACCTGATCCACACCGGCGACTACATCTACATCCCGATGAACTGATCACTGACTGAAAACAACTCCACTGAAAACAATCCTCCACTATTATAAAGCGGGCCGCATCCGACAGGATGCGGCCCGTGCTTTTTTGCCATCAGACCTTGTGCGGATGGCCGGCATAGGGATCGGTGCGGGGGATCCACTGCAGGAAGTTGGCGATCTCCAGGTCCCAGTAGCGCCATTCATGCTCGTACCCGTCGACGGGATGCCAGGTGAAGTCGGCGCCCAGCGCCCGCGCGTCCGTCACAAAGTCCTCTACCCGCTGGTACAGGTGGTCCTGCCTGCCGCAGCAGATGTATCCCCTGGGCAGCGTGACGCCCTCCTTCAGCCGCGCTTCGAGTTCATAAATGGGCTCGATGGCGCGTCGGAACATATCCTTCGGGGAGTCCGGGTCCAGGGTCTCCCGGCGTACACGGTCGGCGCGGGCGGCCAGGCCGGGGGACATCGCCCCGAAGGCGCAGTATCTGCCCGGGTTGGTCAGGGCATGCGCCAGCGTGCCATAGCCGCCCATGGACAGGCCGGCGATGTAGGTGTCCTCCCGCCGCGGTGAAATGGGTAGCATCGCGTTGACGAAGCCGGGCAGCTCTTCGTTGAGGAAATCGTAGTAGTTGTCGCCGGCGGGCATGTTGTTGTACGCCTTGTTGCCGCAATTAAAGGTGACGAGCGCGATCCGCTGCTCCTCCGCCAGGCGTTCGACGGCGGTGTAGCGCAGCCAGCACTGGGAATCGTTGCCGTGGCCGTGCAGCAGGTAGAGCACCGGGTACCTGGCTTCCGGGCAATGGGTGGGCCGGACGCCGGGCTGCCGGTCGCAGGGGGTAAACGAGGGGACGGTCACGGTGATATCGACCCCGTGGTCCAGCGAGTAGGAATAGAAATTCACATTGAACCGCGCCATCGCATGTTCCTCCTTTTTATGTTATCTCCTGATGGGTTTCGTGTCCGCGCTTTATCTCGGCCAGCGGCCTTCGGCGGCGGGCAGGATGGGGAACGGGGCGTGGGGCTCCTCCTGGTACCAGTAGCAGACGCTGGTGTAATCATCCTGCCGCTCGAACAGCCCGTGGGGACCGCGGGGGCCGGAGCCGATCTGCTGCACCGTGACCTTCAGGTCGCTGCTGAACAGGATGGGGTCCGGCAGGTGCCAGCGGTAGAAGCTGCGCATGGGCGGGATATCCCGCTGGAAGTATTCGGCGTGGAAGGTGTCCTCGCAGGAATAGAAGGGATAGCCGAGGAAGGGTGTGCAGTAGGTCTTTTCCCGCATGTGCCCCTTTTCGTCCGTGTACCCGCCGAAGGACCAGGCGCCGCCGAAATAATCCTCCAGGCCGGTGGAGCACTGGCTGGGGTAGTCCCGGTCGCCGTCCAGGTAGAATTTGACCTCGCCCTCGCCCCACCAGTACCGCTCCAGCGCCTGGATCATCAGGTGGGTGCCGATGTAATGGCCGCGGCCCCGGACGCCGTCCAGCAGGACGTAATCCTCCTGGAGCGCCGTCAGCCGCTGGCGCCGCCACTGGGCGTGCAGCCGGCCGGCGCCGGCGGGCATGTCCTCCAGCGTATAGTCGATCTGGAAAAAGAAGCCGTGGAGATCGCCGGCGTGCTGGTTTTCAAGCGTGACGCGGGCGCGGCGCTCAAACGGCATGGGCAGGTAGCAGTTCATGCCGCGCCGGGGATTGACGGCCATCGGCAGGGAATTGACCTCATAGCCGCGGGCGAAGCCGTTCAGGAAGAAATCGCCCAGCGGGACTTCGACGGAGGGCGTTTCCTCATCGTCCCAGTACATCCGGAGGACCAGGTCCCGCAGGACGAAATGCCCCCGGTCGGTGCTGTCGGTCACGGTCACCCAGATGTGCCGGATGACGCCGCTGCCGGTGACGTCCATCAGGGTTTCCGTGGCGCCGGCGGGGATCCGGTCGATGCAGGGCGATCCCTTCCGGGAGTGCCCCAGGGCGCTGTCCTGGCGGCAGGCGCCGCCTTTTTCGCCCGTTCTGTTTTCCGCGTTGATGGAGCAGGACCGGCCCTGCCGGAGCAGCGGCAGCGTGTCCAGGCCGGCAAACGGTGGCATCAGCATGATCTTGTCCTCCTTTTTTATGTCCGGGTGGTGGTTCCCTGCACCAGGGTCAGGCTGTTCAGGATGACGCTGGGGGCCGTATCCTCGCCCTTCAGCAGCCGGAGCAGGCTGTCCACGATCTCCTGCGCCAG
>CACXEB010000514.1 GCA_902766515.1 uncultured Eubacteriales bacterium | reverse complement strand
GGGTGTCAACCCGGACGCGCCCGGATTCTTCGGCGCGTGGCTCAGCGGGGTCACGCCCATGCATGCCTGGCGGATGCCCGGCAGGCGTTATGACATCGGCGACTTCAAAACGTACGCGGAAGCGCTGGTGACCTTCCTGGGCAGGTAAGACCGTGATGACCCAGGAATCGTTTGATCTGCCGGCTCCCGGTCAGCCCGGCGCCGCAGCCATCGATATTGGCCGCGTCATCGAGCGGATGGACGGCTACATGAGCCGGCTGGATTTCGCCGCGGCGGGCCGCCACCTGGATTACTGGCTGCGTGAGGCTGAGTCGCTGGGCGACCGGCGCAGCGCACTCAGCCTGCACAATGAATGGATCGGCCTGGCGCGGAAAAGCGGCCAGCGGGAAGCAGCGGCTGCCCACAGTGAGGAAGCGCTGCGGCTGATTGATGCGCTGGAGCTGCGTCAAACCGTCACGGAAGGCACGACCTGCATCAATGCGGCGACCGCTGCCTACGTCTTCGGCGATTACGACCGCTCGATCCGGCTGTTTGAGCGCGCGAAGGCCTGCTATCGCGGCAGCGCGTCCGTTTCTCCCCAGCAGATGGGCGGGCTGTACAACAACATGGGCCTGACCCTGACCGCCCTGCGGCGTTATGATGACGCCCTGTCTTCATACCGGAAGGCGTTGGAATGGATGGAGCGGGTCCCGCACAGCGCCGCGGAACAGGCAGAAACCTGCCTGAACATGGCCGATACGCTGGAAAGCCAGCGCGGCATGGACGCGGAGCGTGACATCTTCGCGCTGCTGGACCGGGCGGAAGCGCTGCTGGAAGCCGAAGCATCCCCTGAGGACGGATACTACGCCTATATCTGCAGCCACTGCGCCCCGACATTTGAGCACTTTGGCTATTTTATCACGGCCAATCGGCTGAAGGAAATTGCTTCGCGTTATTATGAAAGGGCTTGAACTCTCCCGCGCCTATTACGAACGGTATGGGAAACCGATGCTCCAGCGTGATTTTCCGGGGCTGTTGCCCCATCTCGCGGCGGGTCTGATGGGCAGCGGATCGGAATGCTACGGCTACGATGACGATATTTCGCAGGACCACGACTTTGAGCCCGGGTTCTGCCTGTTTCTGCCGGACGAAGGCACGGTATCCCGCAGGGATGCGTTCCTGCTCGAGCGGGCCTACGCCAGGCTGCCGAGGACGATGGACGGCCAGTCCCGTTCCCTGGTTCAGCCCGTCGGCGGGCCCCGGCACGGCGTTCTCCGCATGGCGGACTTCTTTCTTGAAAAGGTGGGATCGCCTGACGGCCGGCTGTCCCTGACACACTGGCTGCGGCTGCCGGACTATGCGCTGAGCGAGGCGACCAACGGCGAAGTGTTCGACGATTTCCGGGGCGAACTGACGGAAATCCGCACACGGATTTCCAGCCCGCCGGAGGACGTCCGGCTTAAAAAGCTGGCCGGGCACGTGCTGAACATGGCGCAGGCAGGCCAGTATAACTATGCGCGCTGCCTCCGCCACGGAGAGCCGGCGGCGGCACAGTGGGCGGTCTTCCAGTTCGTGTCCAGCGCCATGCAGGTGATCTTCCTGCTGAACCGCGCCTATATGCCCTATTACAAATGGTCCTTCCGCATGCTGCGCAGCCTGCCGGCGCTCAGCCTGGAGGCGGAGCTGCTCGAATACCTGCTCACCACGGACAACGAGCCGGAGCGGGCGAAGGACAAAGCCGAAGTCATCGAAGGGATCGCCGCCGACGTGATTGGCGAGCTGGTCCGGCAAAACCTCACCAGCGCCGCCTGCGGCGACCTCGAAAAGCACGCTTATTCCATTCAGGATGGCATCCGCGACACTGAACTGCGCAATCTGCACATCCTGACTGCATTATAAAGGACGCTTATATGATCATCTGCGGTCTTCAGAAAATGACGCTCCTGGACTATCCCGGCCGCGTCGCCTGCACGGTTTTCCTGGGCGGCTGCAATTTCCGCTGCCCCTATTGCCATAACTATGAAATTGTCTCCGGACCGCTGACGCCGGAAATGACCGTCGATGACTTCCTGCGCTTCCTGGACAAACGGCACGGATTGCTGGACGGCGTCGCGGTCACCGGCGGCGAGCCGTGCCTGCAGCCGGACCTTCCTGACCTGCTGGAAACCATTCAGAAAGCCGGGTTTCCGGTCAAGCTGGATACGAACGGTTCCAACCCGGCCATGCTGAAACGGCTCCTGGATGGTGGACTGGTCAATTACGTCGCGATGGACATCAAAAACAGCCCGGAAAAGTACGCGCAGACGGCCGGGCTGGCGCGTGTCGATCTTGCACCCATCCGGGAAAGCGTCCGCCTGCTGATGACCTCAGGGATCGAGTACGAATTTCGGACCACCGTAGTCGACGAACTGCATACGGCGAAGGATATCGAGGCTATCGGGCAATGGATCAGCGGCGCCTCCAGGTACTGCCTGCAGCCGTTCACAGACCGGGAGACGGTCCCCTTCGAGGGCTTCCATGCTCCCGCGCCGGAGCGCCTGGAGGAATACCTGGGAATCATCCGGCCCTATGTCGCGCAGGCTGCCGTGCGCGGTGCCTGAGCGCGCTGATCATACCATATATTGATGTTTTTACGCCAATTTCTTAAATTTACTACTATATATTGACAGCGCTATCTTTCTGTGATAGGCTATCTTATGCTGCGGGTCGGGCACCCCGGCCCCCAAATCATAGAGTGCTCTGAAAGGAGTCCTGCATGTATCAGGTAAAAAAACGCGATGGCAAAATCGTTGATTTTTCCATCAGCAAGATTACTGCGGCCATTACGAAAGCGTTCGACGCCACCGGCAGGCAGTATCATCCCAGCGTCATCGAACTGCTTGCGCTGCATGTGACCGCCGATTTTGAAAGCAAGATCAAAGACGATCTGATCACAGTCGAAGAAATACAAGACAGTGTGGAAAAGGTCCTGTCCGAGTCCGGCTACGCGGATGTCAGCAAAGCGTACATCCTGTACCGCAAACAGCGCGAAAAGGTGCGCAACATCAACTCCACGCTGCTGAACTACAAAGACCTGGTCAACAACTACCTCCAGATCCGCAACTGACGCGTCAAGGAAAACTCCACGGTCTCCTATTCCGTGGGCGGCCTGATCCTGTCCAACTCCGGCGCGATCACCGCCAATTACTGGCT
>CACXEB010000513.1 GCA_902766515.1 uncultured Eubacteriales bacterium | reverse complement strand
GGCTACGTCTACAGCGCCATGCCCCCGCTGTACAAGATCACCAAGGGCAAGCAGGAATGGTACGTCTATACCGACGAAGAGAAAGAAGCCAAGCTGAACGAGATCGGCCGCGACAGCAAGCCCGAGATCCAGCGGTACAAAGGCCTCGGCGAGATGAGCAGCGAGCAGCTGTGGCAGACGACCATGAACCCGGAGACCCGCACCATGAAGCAGTTCACCCTGTCCGACGCCATGGCCGCGGACGAGATCTTCACCCTGCTGATGGGCGACAAGGTGGAGCCGCGGCGTGAATTCATCGAGCAGAACGCCACCCTGGTCAAGGACCTGGACCTGTAAGACATATTGGAGTGATCTTATGATCAGACTGAACAGACTGGCGGCAGTCTGCCTGCTGCTCTGCGCGATGGCCGCCCTGCCCGCCTCGGCGGAGCTGAGCCCGGAAAGCCGCGCGGTCCTGCTGGACAGGACGGAGGCCCTGACGGCCCAGATGCTGGAGGCCGCGAACAGCGACGCGTACATGCGCCTGTACCTGGGTGATAACGATCAGGTGCGCAGCGTGATCCGGCAGGTTGCCGGCGCGGGCTGGACCCGCCGGACGGGCGGCACCATCTACGTGCTGAAGGACGGCGCGATCGAAGCCTTCCTGAACGCGTCCAACGTCAGCCTTTCCAGCTTTCCCGAAAGCATCGCCGTAAGAATCCGGCAGTCGGTGATCGGCTCCATCCCCAACGCCCTCAACAACGCCCAGGGCGTGAGCTTCATGGCGGCCACCTCCGTCCTGCGCACGGGCACGGTGTTTCTGGCCGATGAAGCCTTCCCGGAATACGCCATGGTCTGCCTCAGCTACAACCGGAGCTACGGCGTCCTCTGCTCCTTTGTGAAGGGCGAGGACAACGTGGTATCCGCCAGCCTGGTCCCCATCGTGTCCGGCAGCGACAGCAGCCTGAAATCCATCCTGGGGCTGCGCTCCATTTTCGGCGGGCACAGCCACCTGTATGAAGACTATCCCGTACAATGACGCCCACGGCGGCGAAGGAGATGCGTGTGATGCGGAAAGCTTTGTTCTGCTGCCTGGTCCTCGCGCTGATGACGGCGCTGTCCCCGATCGCGAACGCAGAAGGAGCGGCCATGAAAGATCTTCCGGAACTGAAGACCCCGTATAAAAAGAACACGGAGAACAATCCCCTCTATACCCAGCGCTTCGGCGCCGATCCGGGCGTCATGGAGTACAACGGCCGGCTGTATGTGTACATGACCAACGACACGATCGAGCGCGACGCCGCCGGCAAGGTCAAGGAGAACTCCTACAGCCTGATCAAATCGATCAACTGCATCTCCTCCGACGACCTGGTCAACTGGACCGATCACGGCGAGATCCCGGTCGCCGGACCGCGGGGCATCGCCCGGTGGGCCCGGAATTCCTGGGCGCCCTGCGCCGCGCACAAGACGGTCGACGGCCGGGAGAAGTTTTTCCTGTACTTCTGCGACGGGGGCAACGGCATCGGCGTCCTGACCGCTGACAGCCCCACCGGCCCCTGGCGCGACGAGCGGGGCGCCCTGCTGATCCACCGGGGCGTGCCCAGCTGTGCCGACGTGCTGTGGCTGTTTGACCCGGCGGTCATGGTGGACGACGACGGCACCGGCTACCTCGCCTTCGGCGGCGGCGTGCCGGAGGGCCGGCGCGCGGACCCCGGCACGGCGCGGATCGTCCGCCTGGGCGCGGACATGATCAGCCTGGACGGCGCGCCGGTCCGGCTCAAGGTGCCGTTCTTCTTCGAGGATTCCGGCATCAACCGCATCAACGGCCAGTACGTCTATTCCTACTGCTCCAACTGGCAGACGGACGGCAATTCGTACCGGCTGACCAGCGGCGCCATCGAATACATGACCGCCGATGATCCGCTCGGGCCCTATACCTACCGGGGCGAGCTGTTTCCCAACCAGGGCCGTTTCTTCGGCCTGTACGGCAACAACCACCATTCGATCGTGTCCCTGGACGGCGTGTGGTACCTGTTTTACCACAACCGCCCGGTCGAGAAAGCGATGGGCATCACCGGCAACTACCGCAGCCCGCAGCTGGACCGCATCAATATCACGGAGACCGGCCGCCTCACCCAGGTCACCGGTACCATGAAGGGGGTCCGCCAGCTGAAGCCGCTGGATCCCTACCTCCCGGTGTCCGCGTGCACCATGGCCAACCAGGCGGGTATTGCTGTCCGCGGATACGGCGATACCTGGGCCGAAGGCGGCACGGGCAGCTGGATCCGCGTGGCCCAGGCCGATTTCGGCACCGGCTCGGACAGCGTGACCGTGACGGCAAAAGCGCCGACGGCCTGCACGCTGTCCTTCGTGCTGGACGCCCCGGACGGCCCGGTCGCCGCGC
>CACXEB010000512.1 GCA_902766515.1 uncultured Eubacteriales bacterium | reverse complement strand
GGCTTCCTCCTCCACCCGGGAGGAGACGCCGGTCTGGCCGCTCAGCGGCAGCAGGATCAGGCCCTTTCCGGCCAGCGAAATATCCTGCGTCAGGTAAGCCGCCTTGGTGCCGACCGGCGGCTTTTTCACCTGCACCAGCACAAAATCACCGGGACGCAGCGGCTGACGGGCTTCCGATTCCGGCAGAAATCCGACCTGGCCGTCCGGCAGGCTCACAAACGCCGCGCCCATGCCCCGGACGTTCTGGCGTACCCTGCCCAGGTACACGGCTTCGGCGTTCACGCCTTCTTCCCGCACGACCCGGTAATCCATCAGCTGCCGGTCCAGCATGAGCGCCATCGCCGTTTCCTCGGCGTGCCGCTCCAACAGCAGCGTCCGCATCAGCTGTCCTCGAGCCGGACGAGGCTGCCGTCCTTCAGCGCGTACAGCTGCAGCCGGCTGACGAATGCCTCCGGCTTGTCAGTGCCCGCCTGCTCCGCCAGCACCTCCAGGAACAGATCCGGCTTCAGCGTCCCCTGCTCGCACAGCGCCAGTGTCGCGCACAGCGCGCAGGGGCCGACCGCCTCCGCCGCGTAGATCATCGGCCTGGCGTCGCAGGGCTTGCTGCCCGTCTTGGTTTTGCGGACAGTCGGCAGGCTTTCCGCCGCCAGCAGGCCCGGCAGGGCTTTCACGCAGGCCGCGCTCCCGGGCCTGTCCGGTTCCAGCTCGATCAGGTACTGCGCGGCCCGCAGCAGCGCCATGGGCGCGGGATGCTCGTCCGGCAGCGCGCGCACCGCCCGGCACTGCAGGTCGGGCGGCAGGGCAGCGTTCAGGCGGTCGCGGAACACGTCCGGCGCGATCTCTTCGCCTACCGGCACCTCGATGATTTCCCGCAGTCCCGGCATGCCCAGGGACAGGGGCGCCGCCGCGTTCAGCAGCATATGGGGGTTGAAGCCGTTGGAATACCGGACCGGCAAGTCGCTGCGCCGCAGCGCGCGCTGCATGGTCCGCATCAGGTCAAGATGTCCGATGAAGCGGATGCGCGCGCCCTTTTCCATGGTCAGCCACATTTTCATACCCGGCACATCCCTTCATACCGCTGCAGTCCGCAGCCATTGCAGCCCTTCCGGCAGTCCCTGGTGGTCTCGCCGCGCTTCGCGCGCTCGTTTTCCAGCCGCAGGTACTTCTCAGTCACACCCATGTCGATAAAGCTCCAGGGCAGCAGTTCCTCGTACGACCGCTCCCGGTTCGCGTAAAACGCGGTGCTCAGTCCGCATTTTTCAAATGCCTTCAGCCAGACGTCGAACTTGAAATGCTCCGACCAGCCGTCCAGCAGGCAGCCATCCTGCCAGGCCGTATAGATCGCCTCGCCGACGCGCCGGTCGCCGCGGGAAATACAGGCTTCCAGGAAGGACAGCTCCGGATCATGCCAGTTGAAGGTCACGCCCTTGGTCTTCAGGTATTCGCGCAGCCGCCGCTGCTTGTCCATCACAGTTTCAATACTGTCCTGCGCCGCCCACTGGAAGGGGGTGAAGGGCTTGGGCACGAAGACGGAGGCGCTGCACGTCACCCGCAGGCCCTTGGCGCGGCGCTCCTTGGGAATGGCGTAGTAGGCGGATACCACCTTGCGCGCCAGGTCGCCGATGCCCTGCAGGTCCTCGTCCGTCTCCGTCGGCAGGCCTGTCATGAAATAGAGCTTGACGGTGCTGTAGCCGCTGTCAAAGGCGTCGCTGACCGACCGGATGACGTCCTCCTCCGTCACACCCTTGTTGATGACATCGCGCAGCCGCTGCGTCCCCGCCTCCACGGCGACGGTCAGGCCGCTCTTGCGGACGCGGCTGAGCTCCTCCAGTGACTGCTTGACCAGGTTGTCCACGCGCATGCTGGGCAGGGACACGCTGACCCGTTTGTCATGGAAGCGGTCCATCAGCGCGACGATCAGCTCCTTCAGGCAGGAATAATCGCCGCTGGACAGGGACGAGAGGGACATTTCCTCATATCCGGTCGCCTTTTCCAGTTTCTCGGCCAGCTCGATGATCCGCTCCATGCTGCGCTCGCGCACGGGACGGTAGATCATGCCGGCCTGGCAGAACCGGCACCCGCGGGTGCAGCCGCGCATGATCTCCAGGACGATGCGGTCAAAGACGATATCCGTATAGGGCACCGGGAAGGTATCCGGATAAAACGCGCCGGAGAAATCCCGGAGGATGCGCCGCCGCACCGTTTCCGGCGCGCGGTCATCCAGCCGCCGGAACGCGCTCAGCGTGCCGTCTGCATTGTATTCCGGCTTGTAGAAGCGCGGCACATAGACGCCCTCCACCTGGGCGAGGCGCATGAGGGTCTCCGACCGGCTGAGCCCTTCCTGCCGGCAGGCGCGGAGGACATCCATGAATTCGACCATCATCTCCTCGCCGTCGCCGATCTGGAACGCGTCGATAAAGGGCGCCAGCGGCTCGGGGTTGCAGGCGCAGGGCCCGCCCGCGATCACCAGCGGCGCGTCCTCCCCGCGGTCCTCGCTCCGGACCGGCACGCCGCCCAGCGACAGCATGTCCAGGATGTTGGTATAGCTCATCTCATACTGCAGGGTGAAGCCGATCACGTCAAACTCGCTGAGGGCCTTCCGGCTCTCGAGCGAAAACAGCGGAATATGCTCCGCCTGCAGCCCCGCCCGGAAATCCACCCACGGCATGAACACGCGCTCGCAGCTGGCGTAGGGCAGGGAATTGATCAGGCTGACCAGGATCTTCATGCCCAGGTAGGACATGCCGATTTCATAGGTATCCGCAAAGCAGAAGGCAAAGTGCAGCTCCGCTTCGTCCCACGGGCGGACCTGCGTATTCATTTCGCCGCCCGTATAGCGCGCGGGTTTCTCCACCTTTTCGAGCAGCTTTTCAATCGCACGTTGTTTTTCCGAATCCACGGTTTTCCTCCAAGATCATTCCGCCGCGCCGCCGGGCTGGAACAGCACCATCCCGTTCTCCCGGATCTGCGGGATATGGAAATCGCTGACGGCGCCGTTGCCGAACTGGCCGAACTTGTTGCTGCCGCATGCCAGGACGCGGCCGTCAGCCAGCACGCAGTTCATGCTCACGTCAAAGCTGGTCACATGGATCACGTCGGCCGGCCAGATCATGCTGACCGGGGAGCCCGTGGTCTTTTTCCCAAGCCCCAGCTGGCCGGAGCGGTTGTTGCCCCATCCCCACAGCGATCCGTCCGTCAGGATCACGTAGGTCTGTGAATTATAGCTGTCCAGGGCCATGACCGGCGCCGGCAGCTCCTCAAACAGCCGGGGCTCCAGCACCGTGCTGCCTTTGGTATCGATGCCGATCTGCTGCACGTCGTTGCGGCCCCACATCCACAAGCGGCCTTCCGTATCCACCACGCTGACCGTCTCCCCGCCCGCGTCGATCATCGCCGGGCGGATGTCGCCGATCTCCACCCGGATCGGCGTGGTAAAGTATTTTTCCTTTCCGTTGGACAGCTGGTGGGACTCGTTCTTGCCCCAGCCCCAGAGCACGCCATCCCGGTCCAGCGCCAGGGAGAACTTGCCGCCCGCGGCGATATCCACGATGCCGCTGAGCGCGAGCTTCTGCGGCGCGGTGATCTTTTTGGTCGTCCCGCAGCCGACCTGGCCGTCGCTGTTGCGCCCCCAGGCCCAGACCTCACCGGCCTCGTTAAGGGCCAGCACCTGGCCGAAGCCGCAGGCCATCTTGACGATGGTGCGGTCCTCCAGCGGGATGTGCACATGCGTGGTCGCCATGGACCGGTTGGTCCCGATCAGGAGCGGATTGTAGGCGTTGTTGCCCACCCCGTAGATTGATCCGTCGTTCATCAGGAAGAAGGAATAATCGCAGCCGGCATAGATGGCGCGGATCTCCGCCGGATCGATTTCGGCATTCTTGCTCTTGAACACCGCCGGTTTTTTGCTCTGCGCCTTGCCGCCCTTGCCGAGCTGGCCGAACTGGTTGTCCCCGTATACCCACAGGGTGCCCTGTCCGTCCCGGCAGTAAGCGAACGATCCGCCCGCCGTCAGGAGAAAGGGCTGGTCCCCGGCCAGTGCCGGCATCCGGCTGAAGGCACAGATCAGCAGCATCAGCGCCGAGAGCAGGATTCGTCTGAATTTCAACGTTTCGTTCATCCTTTCTGTTGCCCGGAGAATGTCCTTGAGCAGGATAAATCCCGCCGGCGGCAGGCGCGGCGGGTCAAATGGCATCCGTTGGCCGCCCGCGCCGCAGCGCGGACGGCCATGATCACGCGGGTCCGACGGAAGGTCAGACCTGCTTTTCAGCGAATCCGAAGTAGCGCTTCGCGTTGCCGAAGCAGATATCCCGGACGATCTCCTTCAGGGTGTCCATATCCTCCGGATAGAAGCCTTCCTCCACCCATTCGCCGAAGATCCGGCACAGGATCCGGCGGAAGTACTCGTGCCGCGGATAGCTCAGGAAGGACCGGCTGTCCGTCAGCATGCCCACGAAGCCCGCCAGGTAGCCGCGGTTGGCCAGCGATTTCATATGGTCGCTCATACCGTCGAAGTGATCGTCAAACCACCAGGCGGAGCCATGCTGGATACGGCCGACCGCTTCGTCATTCTGGAAGCAGCCCAGGATCGAGTCGATCGCCGCGTTGTCATTGGTGTTCAGGCTGTACAGGATGGTCTTGGGCAGCGCGCCGTCGGCTTCCAGCGCGCCCAGGAACGCGGCGGTCTGGGTGGACGGCGCGGTATTGTCCACACAGTCGAAGCCCGTGTCGGGGCCGAGCCTGCTGAACATCGGCGGGTTGTTGTCGCGGCGGCAGCCGTAGTGCAGCTGCATCACCCAGCCGCGGGCCTTGTATTCCGCCGCCATGGCGACCATGAACGCAAACTTGAAGGCGGCTTCCTCCGCGGCGGTGGGTACCGTCCCGGCGAGGCGTGCCGCAAAGATGCGCTCCACCTCCAGCTCGTCCGCCGGCGCGTACATCACGTAATTGAGCGCGTGGTCGCTCAGCTTGCAGCCGTGCGCGGCAAAGAAATCCAGCCGGTTGTGCAGGGCGGCTTTCAGGTCGGCAAAGGACCGGATGGCCATGCCGGCAGCCTTTTCCAACTGGGCAAGATAGTCCGTCCAGGTGTCCTTTTCGATGTTCATCGCCTTGTCGGGGCGCCACGCGGGCAGCACCGTCACCGGGAAGCTCTTATCCG
>CACXEB010000511.1 GCA_902766515.1 uncultured Eubacteriales bacterium | reverse complement strand
GGTGGGCGGCAAGATCCGCATGAAGCGCGAAGGGGACAAGTACCGCTTCATGCTGTATGTGACCGGTATCAACGGCATTCCGCTGGATGACGTAAAGAACAGGGCGAGCGTCGATTCCCTGCGGGTGATGCTGCCGGCGAAGAAACTGACCGCCCTGCCTGTCCGGACGGAAGAGGGGGAAAAGGCGACACCCCCCAGCGCCCCGGTGCAGTTTGGACAGCGCGTATTCGCCGCGGTGAACGACAGCACGCTGAAAGCCTCCTTTGAACTGGGCAAGCAGATCCAGGATGGCAAGCCGAACGCCCGCCTGATGCTGGTCAGCGTACAGGATGTGCCCGAGGAAGCCGCTTTGGTCAAGGCGGCGCTGCGGTGGCCGCTCTACGCGGTTGACCAGGTGTGGCCGGTCGATAAGCAGTGCCAGGCCCTCGAGCTGGCCGCTGCGCGCGCGGCCCGTCTGGCAGAACAGAAGGAAGATGTCGTCATCCTGATCAGCTGTCCGGTCCCGCCGGCCGAGCTGGAAGAACCGGTCCGCGACGCGGTGCTGAGGCTGTTCGCGGCCGGCCGCGCCTTCAAGGAGGGCGGCAGCATGACGGTGATCCTGACCGCGCCGCAGGCGCCGGATGCCGCCTTCGGGCGCGTTGCCGGGCTGTGCTTTGTCCTGCGGCAGGACGGTGAGGGCGGCATGGTGATCGCGGATGGCAGCGTGCAGCAGCGCGCGTTTCAAATATTTGTTTGACGTGACAGGACAGCACGTGCTATAATAGACCGATTTTCTTGATTGACAGGAGGTTTCCCGTATGTCCGGACATTCCAAATGGCATAATATTCAGGCGAAGAAGGGCAAGGCAGACGCCGCCCGCGGCAAGATTTTTACCAAGATCGGCCGTGAGATCGCGATCGCGGTGCGCGAAGGCGGACCGGACCCGAACGTGAACGGCAAGCTGCGCGATATCATCGCCAAGGCGAAAGCCAACAATATGCCCAACGACAATATCCAGCGCAGCATCAAAAAGGCTTCGGGCGAAGGCGGCGGCGTGAACTATGAAGAGTTCACCTACGAAGGATACGCCCCCGGCGGCGTGGCAGTCATCGTCAACCTGGTGACCGACAACCGCAACCGCACTTCCTCCGATATCCGCCACATCTTCGATAAAAACGGCGGTTCGCTCGGGACGACGGGCTCGGTCAGCTACCAGTTTGACAACAAGGGCGTCATCGTGATCGAGCGCGAGCCGGATATGGACGAAGACGACGTCATGATGAAGGCGATGGATGCCGGCGCGGAGGATATGCGCACCGAGGAGGATGTCTTCATCATCTACACCGCTCCGAATGACTTCTCCGCCGTGCGGGAAGCCCTGGAAGCCGAAGGCATGGCCTTCATTTCCGCGGACAAGCAGATGGTTCCGCAGAACACCATCAAGGTGGATGATCCCGAACTGGCGGCCAAGATCCAGAAGCTGCTGGACATGCTGGACGATAACGACGATGTGTCGGAAGTCTACCACAACGCGGAGCTGCCGGAAGAGGAAGAAGAAGAGTAACCTGCAGGAAGCCGTCACGCCAGCCGTGGCGGCTTTTTGTCTTTTATCATATGAACTGCTGATTCATTCGTCGTCTGTGTAAGAATCGCAGCGGAACCAACGACAAAGGGAGGTTTTCCATGAAACGCATATTCTGCCTGATCCTCTGCCTGGCCATGCTGGCCGCGGTGACGCCCGTCCTGGCGGCCGGCGTCAGCAAGGTCATGTGCGTGACCAACTGCAAGGAGTGGGTGTCCCTGCGGGAGTCGCCGGACACGACGTCCAAGCGGCTCACAAAGGTCTACCTGGGGGAACTGGTAACCAACTGCAGCGCCTCGTACGATGACTTCATCTACTGTGAGATCGGCGGGAAATCCGGCTATATCCCGGCCAAATACCTGAAAATGACGGAATTCTCCATGGAAGAGGATTTCCCGGGCAACCAGATGGTGGTCAACGTCAGCGAATGGACCTCCATGTGGGACGAGCCGAACACGTCGTCCAAGCGGCTGGCCAAGGTGCCGCTGGGCAGCATCGTCACCTCCTGCGTGACCATGCCGGGCGGTTTTATCTACTGCGAGTACAAGAGCGGAAAGACCACCTATACCGGCTATATTTCCAAATCGTACCTGAAGAAGGCCAATTATTCCGCCACCACGCAGAGCCAGAAGGTTGTGGACAACGCGCCGGAAGCATATGAGGACCTGACCATGACGGTCGTCAACTGCGAGGACTGGGTTTCCCTGCGTGAAAAGGCGTCCGCGTCGTCCGCCAGGCTGGCCAAGGTGCCGCTCGGGACGGAGGTGGAGCACTGCGTGCGGGTGTCCGACACCTTTGTGTACTGCTGCTATAACGGCGTGTACGGCTATATCCAGGCGCAGTACCTGGCCGGTCCGGATGACGGCGAACCGGACATCCCGGACCCGATGCCCGTCGTGCCGTCTCCGGATCCGGTGGTGACCAGCGCGTTCGGCAGCCTGCCGGAGCTGCCGGATTACCAGACACTGCTGCTCGCCGGCCAGACACTGCTGGCGGAAACCTACCAGGGGTACACGATCGTCGTCCAGCGCGCGTTCAACGCGTATGAGGGGATGCTGGCCGTCTGCTATGATATGAACCAGGTGCCGCTGTGGCGCGTTTACAGCCGCAGCGTATCGGAGATCATGGATGTCATCCAGCTGGACGCCTTCGTGGCCGGAACGCTGGATGACCCGCAGCTGATCTGGTATGAGCACGGTGTCGGGATTACCTCCTACGCCTACGGACCGGCTGTGCGCGAGCGCTGGTTCCTCCCGGAAGCGGAGATCCCGAACATCAACGACACGGTATACCTGAGCGCGGACTATGACGGCACCGTCTATGTGGCGTTCAGCGATGAGCTGATGCGCATCTCGACGGATGGCCAGCTGGTCTGGCGCGCCAAGTGCGGCGACGAGTCGATCTTCTGGCCGGTCGCGATCGAGATCGACCAGGGCGGCATCAGCGTGCTGTATGACAACCAGTTCGGCAAGGACAACCTGTACGGCGAAGTGCGCTTCAGCCTGGACGGTAGCGTCCTGTATACCACGACACGCCAGGTGCAGAAAGAAGCATAATCGCTTCATCGATTGACTGCAGAAACGGGGATGGCGCATTCCGTACCGGAATGCGTCATCCCCGTTTGCTGCCTTCAGTCAGGCCGCTGCCCGCGAACGGGCATTTAGCGTCTGTGTGATCCGTCAGGACCAGTCGATCTCGTAATACTGGTTGATATAGGGATCCTCGTTGAAGACGTCATCCCGGACGATCCGCCAGCTGATGTTTTCCGGATGGCCGGAAGCCTTCCTCAGCGCGGCGATGGCCTGCTTGAGCGCGTTGGTCTTCCTGTCCACGACCAGCACCGCGTTGCTTTCCACCTTGTCGGTGATCGTGGAAAGGGCGGCGATGGCTTCCTGACGGGCGGTCAGGGCGGCCTGCAGCTCCTTGCCCTGGTAGCCGGCCTGCTGGGCCCAGTCGATCACCTGCGTCGCTACGCGGATCGCCTTGACGGCAGTAAAGCCGTACTTGAACAGATAGTTAAGGTAGGCTTTGGAATTCAGGCGCTGCTGGGGGATCTCCACGCCGTAGACTTCTCGGATGATCTCCTGCCGCTTGGCCTGATCGAAGAAGTTGCTGTTGAAGTACAGCATGGCCATGGTCAGCTCGCCGTCCATCACATAGTTCCGGATGGTGCCGTCCGCGAGGCTGTCCACGACGGGCATCATATCCATCAGTGTCGCGACGCTCATGTCGGAGAAGAAGGACTTGTCAAAGTTCTCGACCAGGGTATCCAGCACGTCATAGGCGATGTTCGGATCGTTCTGGACCTTGCCGAACAGGGCGGTCAGGACCTGGCGCTGCCGGCTGGTGCGGCCCCAGTCGTCATTGTTCCGGGTTGCGTTTTTCCGGGCACGGGCATAGTCCATGATGCCGACGCCGTCCAGGTGCTGGAGGCCGCGCTCATAGCGCCTGCCGCTGTTGCCGGTGTAGCTCATCTCGACGTCGATGTCCAGACCGCCGATGACATCGCCGATCTTCTGCACGATGGTCGGGGTGATCAGGACATAATAGTCGGGACGGATGCCGCCCAGGAGCCAGCTGACCGTAGCCTCGGTCGTTTTGATGCCCTCCTTGAAGCTTTCGGCGCAGTTGATGGCCGCGTTCAGCTTGTATACGCCGTAGACGCCGGGCACATAGGTCAGCGTATCGCGCGGAATGGAGATGATGTTCACGCGGTTGTCCGTCACGTCGACTGCGATGAGGATCACCGAGTCCGTATGGCAGTTTTTGATGTCTTCCTTGCCGCGGCCCGATGTCGGTACGCCGTAGTCCACGCCGAGCATCAGGATGTTGATGAACTCATGCGCGGTTTTCGGCTCCTCGGGCAGGGTCGGCGGATTCAGGATATAGGCCGTGTTTTCGTCATACAGGTCATTCGCGGCCCACGCGGTGCCCTGCAGGAGGATCATGGTGCACAAAACCAGCGCCATCACCGTGACGCCCGTGCGATGCAGATGTTTCAGCATTGGAAGTCCTTTCAGCGTTCAGCAAATATAGCGTCTGTTTTTCAGACGCAGTCCGATTGTAACACTCGCCCTTATGTCTGTCAATCGGCCCTGGTCACTGTTCACTTTGTGAACCGTGACCGTAGGGGGGACTGGCGTCCCATTTGCACTAACTTAAGTAACGATATTGTTTGAGTGTCATTTGGTAGCATCG
>CACXEB010000510.1 GCA_902766515.1 uncultured Eubacteriales bacterium | reverse complement strand
GGATCCTTCGCTCGCTTCGCGGCTCAGGATGACAGGAGGAGGTTGGCTTGAGTAAATGTCTGTGGGCTGCAGGCGTTTGGTGCGATTCGGACGCCGTGGGAGGGACGCCATCCCACTACGCTGTCACACAATACCTGAACAAAAAGCCGACAAATTCTGTCATCCTGAGCATCCGCGCAGCGGATAGCGAAGGATCCGTTCTGTAGCAGGCGGGGACAGTTGGAAAGCGGCAGTGGCTGATTGTATCAACCCGTGGCGCGGTAGTGAATGCTCCGGTTGTTTGTAAGCCTTCCCCCTGATAGGATCCTTCGCTCGCTTCGCGGCTCAGGATGACAGCGGTTGTAGTGCACGAAAATCAACATGGCTGCAGGCGGTTGTCGTGCTGCAAGTCATTGGGTTTCTCTTTATTACATCGGTGCATGCCACATACGATTTTGTATTCTTGTGTATTTGGTATTTAGGGGCTCATCGTTCAACATCCCGCGACTTGCCCTGTGTTTCCCATTCTGGTACGCATGTACGCCTCAAATCACCAGGTTGAAAAACACTTCAGCTTTTCAGCGGCATCTCCTCCCTGACCCTGACCAGCAGCACCCGCCCTTCCCTGACGGTCACCTCGGCGGTCTTTCCGGGCAGGACCTCGTTGCTGATGCCGTACTGGTAATCAACGGGGATCACGCCGTTTTCTAGCGGGTACTTCGCGTTCCGGATGGTGATGCCGCGGGCGGAGCCGTCCACGTTCAGGAGCGAGAAATACGCGCAGCTGCCGTACGGGATCCGGGCCGGGTCGCGGGAGACGACCTCCATCACGGATTCATCGTCGGCGATGACGCCCCGCTTTCCTATCCGATCCAGATACAGCAGAATGGCCACGTTGCCCAGGGTATGGTCCAGCCGCCCGCCGACCGCACCGACCAGCAGGAAGTCATCGAAGCCACGCCGGACCGCCTCCCTGACGGCGTACACGGAGTCCGTGTCGTCCTTCTCACGCGGCAGCACGATCGTCTCCACGTCCAGGTGCGGATTCTCTGTGGAATCAAAGTCGCCGACGACCAGCGACGGCGTCACGCCCAGGGCTTCCAGGTGCCTGAGCCCGCAGTCGCAGCAGACGACAAAGTCGTCCGGCCGCAGCAGGGACCGGATCACGTCGTACCGGCCGATGGGCGCGCCGGCGACGATCACACAGCGATGGGTCTGCATACCTTCCTCCTTGTCCGGGCGGGGCTACCGCAATTCATCTGCCCGCTGACCCGTCCTTGACGTACGCATGTACGCGTTTTGGGGCGTAGAAGTTGTTCTATGCGTTTTGGTCTTACGGCGTGCATGCTGTTCATTCCTATGATATCACCGCACCGTGAAATGTCAATGCTGATTTCCCGGTCAGGCATTCCACTGCCGTCAATATCCCAGCCTTCCGGTCGTTTTTCTTGACAGCCTCCCCCGGCAGTTATATGATAGTGCTGCACATTACACAGCCGATTCAACTTCCCCACCGGATCACAAGGAGGCAGGACATGCAGATCAAGGACTTGAAGCAGGAATTCCTGATGACGGACGACCGGCCGTTTGACAGCTGCCACGCGTCGACGCTGCTCATGCTGCGCGACGGGAGCGTGCTCGCGGCGTACTTCGCGGGGGCGTGGGAAAAGTCGCCGGACACGGCCATCTGGGTCTCCCGGCGCACCGGCGGCTGGCAGGCACCGCGGAATGTTGCGGACGTGCGCGGGGTCGCGATGTGGAATCCGGCGCTGTTCCGGCTGGGTGACGGCAGGATCCGCCTCTTCTTCAAGGTCGGAGCGGAGATCGAGCGCTGGCAGACCTGGTACGTGGACAGCGCGGACGAGGGCGAAACCTTTTCCGAGATGAAAGAGCTGGTGCCCGGGGATGTGAGCGGCGGGCGCGGACCGGTCAAGAACAAGCCGATCCGTCTTCGGGACGGCGCCATCCTCGCGCCCGCGTCGATTGAGACCGACGGGCAGTGGGACGCCTTCACCGACCGGTCGGAGGATGAGGGCGCAACCTGGATCCGGAGCGGGCTGGTGCCACTGCGCCGCGTGCTGCTGAGCTCCGGCGGCAGCATGAACAACCAGATGGTCCACCGCCCCTACGAGCCGCACCTGATCTACGGCAAGGGCATGATCCAGCCCACGCTCTGGGAGGATGACGGCGGCGTCCACATGCTGTGCCGGACCACCTCGTCCCGGATCTTCCGCAGCGACTCCACGGACGGCGGACGGACCTGGTGCCTCGCCTACGACACCGGCCTGCCGAATAATAACTCCGGCATTGACCTGGTCCGCCTGGACGACGGCCGGCTGGTGCTGGTCTGCAACCCGCGGGACAACCTGCCCGGCTTCTACAAGGGCCCGCGCACCCCGCTGTCCGTCTACGTCTCCACTGACGGCGGCAGGACCTTCGAACACGCGCTGGACCTCGAGACCGAGGCCGGCAATTTCGCCTACCCCGCCGTGATCGCCGACGGGACCCGCGTGATGATCACCTACACCTGGAACCGCGAGCGGATCCGGTATGCGGAATTCGTGATATAGAGGATAAAGTTATGATTATCCACGACCACGATATCGACACTGAACCGATTGTAAACCTGGAAAGCGTATATGGGGCGCGGAAGCATATTGTGGATAAGTGCCTGATACTGTACTCAAAAGTGATCCATGACCATCTGCTGCAGCATTATGACTGTGCTTTGATCGGTGAGATCCCGGTATGCTGCGGCAATATCGGCATCTACAGCTTCATGCCGGATCACGAGAGGATCGCGTTTTACCTTTCCGGGACGACCGCCACGTTCGCGGCGGAGACCGTTTGCGACGTCAACTGGCTGACAGGGGCGACGAAGTTCATCATGTTCGGCTCCTGCGGCAGCCTCGACAAGGAAAAGACCTTCGGGAAATATATCATCCCGACGGAGAGCTACCGGGGCGAGGGATGCTCCTATTATTACGCCCCACCGGCGGATTATATCCTGATCCGGAACTCGGAGAAACTGTCTGCCATCTTTGATGACATCGGCGCGCCCTATATCAAAGGCAGGGTCTGGACGACAGGCTCCATGCTCCGCGAGACCGCGGGGCTCGTCCGGAAGAGAAAGAACGAAGGCTGCCTGGCAGTCGAAATGGAGCTGGCCGGGGTGGAGGCTGTCTGTGACTTTCACGGTCTGGAACTGTATGATTTTCTTGAAGGTGGCGATGTGCTCGGCGAGAGCGGCTGGGAGATCGAGCACCTGCCCGCTGCCAATCATGACCTGGGCAAGCTCATGATCGCCCTGGAGATCGCAAAAAGAATATGAAGTAATATTGCTTTCCGTCTAACCCATATCCATCTGCATGCGCCTTTTTCGCCCCAGCTGCGCTGCACTGCGGTCGACGTAGCGCCGCTACGCCTCCCTTCGTTCCACTTCGCTGGAACGAAAAATCCATCTTGCATCTGTACATGGTTTAGACGTCAATCAGTATAAAGTTCGCTGGCATACCGCCCTGTATTTCGTCCCTCTCCCCACGCCGGTCACATAAATAAGGCCGTCCTTACCAGCTTTTTCCGGAGGACGGCCATTTTTGATTCAGGAATACTTATTACTCATCCGCAATGATGATGATCGCGGGCTGGCCGGCAAAATCAAGGCTCAGGGCGCCGGACGCGCCGCGTTCTATGGCAGAAACGGCACCGTTGGGGTCGATGAGGACTGCGCCTTCAGGCAGGGCGTCGGGCAGGGTGAGGACGATGGGGCCGGTGGGCGGGATGAGTTTGCCGCCGATCTCGAACGCGACGGTGAACAGGCTGCCGTCCGTGAAGACCACCAGGTCTCCTGCGGGCACGGCGCCTTCCGCGATCGCGCCTTCGACCGCCGCCAGCGGCTCGCCGCCTTCGACATATCCGCAGATGGGACACAGTTTCATGGTGCCGGATGCGAGCGGCACATCGACCAGCTCGCAGCTGACCAGGGCCGTTTCGCCGCAGTGCCGGCATTCCGCCCTGTGGCTTCCTGCTTCAGCGGGAACCCACGGACCGTACCAGTGCACGAGCGCGGGGATGACCTGCTGTTTGACGAGCACTTCGCCGCAGGCGGAGCAGTGTTTCCCTTCGGTCAGGCCCGGCTCCTTGCAGGTGGCAGGCCTGCCGGGATCGGTCACTTCCACATGACCGGTGCCGGAAGGTTCTCCCTCTGTCTGGCCACAGACCGTGCACGTCTTCGGCTCGGTGCAGGTGGCGGCTTTCCACGTATGGTCCTTCATGGGGATGACCTGCTGTCCGACGATCTCGTCGCCGCAGACGGAGCAGTGCTTTCCTTCCGTC
>CACXEB010000509.1 GCA_902766515.1 uncultured Eubacteriales bacterium | reverse complement strand
TTTTCACACTTTAGTTTTGTTTAAGGATTCCCTGCTATGATGGTCCCATCTTCAGGAAAGGAAGGTGGACCTCATGACAAAGAGGAAGAATCTGAAGACAATGGTACGGACACTTACAGCGCTTGCGATGGCGATCGTCGCCTGCTGCTGGATGACCCTGACAGCCCTGCCCGCCCAGGCGGCGGACTATACGCCCGTCTATACGGCGGAGGACCAGTTCACCAGCCGCGACCTCAAGCAGACGGCGGACCTGAGCGGGGCGAAGACCCTGACAGTCACCTCCGGCAGTGACATTCTCATCGACGGGGCAGGCGTTTATGTACTCAGCGGCACCGCCAGCGGCGTCACCATCCGCGTGGAAGCGCCGGACGACGCCAAGGTGCAGCTGGTACTCGACGGCCTGAACCTCACCAACAGCGATTTTCCCTGCATCTATGTGGTTTCCGCGGATAAGGTATTCGTGACGACCAGCGCGGACAGCGCGCTTTCCGTCACCGGTACGTTCCGGACCGACGGCACGGTCAAGACCGACGGCGTGATCTTCTCCCGCTCGGATCTGGTGCTGAACGGCACGGCCACGCTGACGATCAGTTCCTCGGACGTGGGCGTTGTCTCCAAGGACGACCTGAAGGTCACCGGCGGGGTCTATGACATCACCGCCGCGACCAAGGCCTTCGAAGCCAACGATTCCATCCGGGTGGCCGGCGGCACGTTCCGGCTGCAGGCGGGCACCGACGGTCTGCACGCCGAAAACAACGACGACGATACCCTCGGCTACATCTACATCAGCGGCGGCGACATGACCATCAGTGCCGGGGATGACGGCATCCACGCTACCTCCGTGCTCCAGATCGACGGCGGGAATATCACCATCAGCGCCAAGGAAGGCCTGGAAGGCACCTATATCCAGATCAACGACGGCACGCTGAACATCCAGTCCTGGGACGACGGCATCAACGCCGCGCGGAAGTCCCGGTCCTACCAGGTGAACCTGGAGATCAACGGCGGCGACCTGAACATCCGCATGGGCGCCGGCGATACCGACGGCGTCGACTCCAACGGCAACCTGACCGTCAACGGCGGCATCGTCAACGTGACCGGCAGCAACACATTCGACTACGACGGCAGCGGCGTCTACAACGGCGGCACCATCATCGCCAACGGCCAGACCCTGAATACCCTGCCCAACCAGATGATGGGCGGCCGCGGCGGCATGGGCGGCCGTGGCGGTCAAGGCGGCTGGGGCACACAGGACAGCCAGGGCGGCTGGGGTTCCCAGGGAGGATGGGGATCCCAGGGCGGCTGGGGCGGCGGCGGCCGCAGGGGAAGATAAAGTTAAGGCAGTTTCAGACTGATCCAGATAAAGGGACTGCTGCAGAAACGGGCGATTTCTGCAGCAGTCTTCCTGTATTGATATATCAGATCGTATATCTGATTTTTCTGCCCTCCAGAATCTGCCGGATTTTTTTCTGACCCATCAGGCTTTCTACGGTTTTCCGGAGCTTTTCGGATATTCCTTTGTAACCCATCGCTTTGGCGAGACTTGTCAGGTCAAGCGGGCCGCCCTGCAGGCAATTCAGCAGTTTCTGTTCGTATTCGAGCTGCTTTTCTGTCTGTTTGCCCGGCAGGAAATATTCGTGTACCGGGATTGTGACCGACAGATAACTTCGATCCGGGTCCATCTCGAACCGCAACGCTCCGGAACCGTTTGCCTGAAGGGCCCTTCTGGCATTCGGAAAACCGGTATTCCGACCCTCGATCAGATGCAATTCCTTCAAAAAGTCCCCGATCCGCCTGTTCCGATAGGTTCTGGCACGGATCTCCTGCCGGGCGATCGCTTCATCGCTGATGCTCCTGTCAAAGCCCGGGAAGCTGGTGATTTCCATTTCTGTCGGGGTGATCCGCACCGTGATCGGCTCCTGTATCTGGTAAGATCGTTGAAATACCGCGTTTGAGAGTATCTCTTCGACCGCTGGATACGGATAATTCCATATCCTTGCGGCTTCGGCTTTTTCACTGTTTTTGAGCACAGCTTCACGGAGGATGTAATTGCGTATATAAGCCAACGCGTCCCTCAGCTGGCGCTGTATAGGGCCTGTAAAGGTTTTTTCTGTCATTCCGTTCCCGGTCGGATCCGGAATGTCCACTACCTCAATCCGGGCATACCGGAAGAAAGCCTGCGTGCGTTCAGAAAACATCAGGATACCGACATTCAGCGGGTGCCTGTCCTCCACCGGTCCTTCCAGGAGCTGCATGTCATTTGCGATCTGCTCAGTATCCATCTGCAAAGACAGCGGATAAAGACTGCTGCCAACATCCCGCAGGTGTTCCCGCATCAGGCCAATATCCAGGTCAGCCAGCGTTGCCGTCAAATTGGGACGGTCGTCGAAGGGAATGGTTGAGGAAATGTAGAATAATTCCTTTTCTTCCTCAGGAGATGCCGCGACTGTACTGGAAAACTTTCTGATAAAATACGCTTTATCGCTTTTTGAGGCCGTCACGTCCTTCGGCGCTTTGTAAGGCCTTCCATAACCGGCCGGAACCCAGATGACCAATATCCAGGCGCTCTCATACAGCACGGGTTCAACGATCGGCTCATACAGCGGCACGATGCTATGGCAGTATTCCAGCAGCTTCTTTTGTATTCCGTCCAGTTGATCCCTCGGAACGCCCGCCGCCGGATGCTTCGGCAGCCCGTTTTCTTCCTCGATTCCTACAATGATATATCCCCCGCCAAGATTATCTATATCGTTGGCGAACGCGCAGATGGTACGGATCATCGGCGCAGGATTAAAACCGCGTTTGAATTCAATGCGGCTCGATTCTACCGTCTGCTGACCAATCAGGCGATCAATGCTAATCGGAATAGCCAATCTGCTCACTTCCTCTCGACGGAATTATACCATGCCACAGCTAAATTGTCCAGTGCTCGTTGAAATTTCATCGAGTACTGGACAAATTTCTGTCGAGTCGTCGAGTGGATAGATTCATTCAGCAGGGTTATTTCAATACATAAAACCGCTCCGCCGGCATCAACGTCCGGCGGAGCGGTTTATTGCGGAATATGCTTCCTTCGGGTTTTCCCCTGGCAGCTGTCCTGTCACCGGTCAGCCGGAGAAAGGGGAGCTCTGGTCGGAGGGGAGGACGAGGCTGTAGATCGCGCGGAACTGGGTGGGGGTGCAGTGCTTGTACTCCCGGAAGATGCGGTTGAAGCTGGCGACGCTGCCGAAGCCGGCCTGGCGGGCGATTTCCTGCACCGGCAGGGCGGAATGGATCAGCAGGTTCGACGCTGCGTTCACCCGTTTCACGGTCAGGTAGCTCGAGAAGGGGATCCCGGCGAAATCCTTGAAGACGCGGGAGAAATAGTACTTGGAGAAGCCGGCGAAGTCCGCCACCTCGGACAGGGTCAGCGGTTTCATGTAGTTTTCGCTGATGTAGGTGATCGCGCTGTTCATCAGCTCCGGGTCCACGCTCCGGCGCTCGGCGGCGGGATACGGTGCGTTGCGGCGCAGGTACTGCCGGCCCAGCAGGGCATAGACGCGCAGCAGGTAGGAATAGCATTCGGTGTTCCACAGCTCATCTTTGCGCAGGTAGCAGTCCACCAGCTCCATCAGCAGCCGGCTGACCTGCTCGGTCAGGTCGTCCTGCCGGGTCAGGTATACGGGCTGCTGGGTCATCAGGCTGACGGAGGGCATGTCCCTGAGCGAAAGGAGCGGGCCGGGCTCGAAGAGGATCAGGTAGCGCAGGATATCTCCGCTCTCCGTGAGGGTATGGGAACATCCGGGCGGGATGAACAACACCTGGCCCGCCTCAACCTCGTAGGTCCGGTCCGGCAGCTGGTACACGGCCTTCCCCCGGTGGGGGATGAGCACCTCCACCGCGGAGTGCATGTGGGCGTCAAAATGATCAGCCACATCCGACGGCCAGACGCGGATCGATGAGTGGTCCTGGTACGTAATGAATTCCTGCTTTCCCTGCAGGATGCGGAATCCATCCGGGAAACGGCTGTGTTCCGCTGCTGCGGCGGGAAGCTTGCTTGCCATTTGATTCACTCCTTTGGGGAAACCCCTGTTCCATCAGCCCTTCACGCTGCCCAGGGCCATGCCGGTCACGAAGTAGCGCTGCAGGAACGGATAGATGATCAGGATCGGCAGCGCGGTCACAACGGTGGTGGCGCACTGTACGGTCCTGGGAGAAACGCTCTGCCGGGCCAGCTCGTTGGCAGCATCCAGGCTGCCGTTGGCCAGGTTGGACTGCTGCCCTGCTGTGTTGATCTTGCCCATCAGGTAATACTGCAGCGTATCCAGCTTACGGTTGTTGGGGATATAGAGCATCGTATCAAACCAGGAGTTCCAGGCGCCGACCGCCACGAACAGGGCGACAGTCGCCAGCACGGGCGCGCACAGCGGGAAGATGATCTGCCAGTAGATCCGGAGGTCCCCCGCGCCGTCAATGCGCGCGGACTCCACCAGCTCGTTGGGCAGGCCGACGATGTACGTGCGGATGATGATCATGTTGAAGCACGAGAACATCGTGGGGATGATGTAGACCCAGAACGAATCCGACAGGCCGAGCGTCTTGCTGATCAGCAGGAAGTTCGGGATCAGGCCCGCGTCGACATACATGGTGATGACCATGATGGGGGTAATGAACTTCCGGAGCACGAACTCCTTCCTCGAAAGCGCGAAGGCGAGCATACCGGTCCAGAACAGGTTCAGTACGGTCGTGATGATGGTCTTGGCGGCGGAGATGCCTGCGGCCCGGTAAATCGTGGGCGTCAGGATCTGCTTGTAGCTGTCCATGCTGAACTGCCGCGGCAGGATACCGATGCCGCCGCGCGCGGCGTCCGTACCGTCGTTGAAGGAATAGGCGACGGTGTTCAGCACCGGATACAGCGTCAGGAACATCAGGAAAACCAGGATGACGGCGTTCAGGATCGGGAAGCCCATATCCCGCTCGTAGCGGAAATAGTAGAGGAAGACGAACAGCAGCACGATCAGCAGCGCCACAGATACGTAGAAGACAGCCCGCCATACGGCAAACCCGCCCTGCTTGTCCGGAAGGGACACCGTGACGGTCTTCGCGTTGTTGCCTTTGCCGATGACGTAGGAGAACGTGTTGCTGAGATCCGCGCCGTCCGCCGGCCCTTCGCCGGCCGCTTTGCCGGTCGCCAGGTCCGTGGGAACGGTCAGGTCGCTCACGACCACGATCTCGTCATTCTTTTTGTTGATCTGGACGGACATCACCATGATGCCCGCCAGCATTACGCCCGCGACGATCAGGCAGACGATCCGGATCCGGCGCCGCTTCGGCAGCGCGGCTTTGGTTTCATCCCGGTTGGCGCGCTTCAGCTGGATCGTCAGTACGACGGCTGCCGCAATCATGATCGCGATCATTGCGATGCGGATCAGCCGCAGGTTGTTTTTCTGCCCGTCCAGTTCCGCGATCTGGCCTTTGCTGCCGCGGGAGAGACGAATCGCCTGGTCGGAATCGTAGCCGAAGTTGTAGATCCGAAGCTCGCCCAGCATCGCCATAAGCGTTTCCCTGTCCGCTTCCGAAATCCCGCTCAGGTCCGGCGTGCCGCTGAGCTCGTCCAGGGCAAGGAAATGCGCTTCGATTCCTTTGTTCTTCAGTTTGGCGATGGTGTCTTCCAGGGCGTTTTTCTGGGAAACGGCAACGTAGAGGCCCTTGCCGTCCTTCACGTCCAGGGGGATGAGCTGCTTATAACTCTTCATGGCCGCTGCGTAATCATCGGCCTCTTCCTCTGAGCAGTAAACGAGCCAGTACAGCTTGTCGGATTCCTTGCCGGTCTGCTGGCCGACTTCCTGCAGCACGTACAGGTGCTTGCCGTCGATCGTCGCGGTGCCGTACCGGTCCGTCAGCTGCAGCTTGTTGGTCAACTCGATACGCTCGGCGTTCATCGCTTCCTGCATGACGACCGAGCTTTCGTTCACCTTCAGAATGGACGTGGCGAGGTTCTGCGACAGAATGATCAGCAGAACCAGCACAAGCACCAGCGTCGTAGCGATAAACATGCTGAAGCGGAACTGCTTCGGGTTCATTCTCGTGCCGCGGCGCAGCGTATCCGCGATGTCCCTGATTCCCCGCGTATCCAGGATCTGTTCCTGCAGGTCCATTTCGGTTTTCTTGCTCACACGAATCCCTCCTTCCCCTGATCCGATCACAACAGCGAATCATCGCTGATGCGTTTCGAGATGAAGTTGGCGCCTGTGAGCAGCACAATCGCGACAACGCTCTTGAAGATACCGGCAGCCGTCGCCAGGCCGTAGTCGATCTGCTTGCCGGTGCCGTATTCAAGCACGTACAGGTCTATCGTGTATGCCACTTGCTGCGTACCGCTGGATTTGAGCAGGTATTGGATCTCGAAGCCGGTATCCAGAAGGTGGCCGATATTCATGATGAGCAGGATCATAAAGGTGGAGCGGATGCCCGGCAGCGTCACATGGAGGATGCGCTGGAACCGGCCGGCGCCGTCAATGGAAGCGGCTTCATACAGGCAGGGGTCGATCCCCGTCATGGCGGAGATGTAGATGATCGTGCCCCAGCCAACCTCCTTCCACACGTTGATCACGCCGATGATCCACCAGAAATACTTGGCCTGGCCCAGCCAGTCCGGCCCTTCCTTCAGCATGCCGGTGCTGAGCAGGAGGCTGTTGAGCGGACCCGGGGTCCGTTCGTTGCTGTCAAAAATGATCTTGGCCATACCGACCACGATCACCATGCTCAGAAAGTGGGGCAGGTAGGTCACGGTCTGGACCGTGCGCTTGAACCGCCTGTTGCGGACCTCGTTCAGCAGTACCGCCAGCACGATGGCCGACACGGTGCCCATCACCAGGTTGATGAGGCTCATCGCCAGGGTATTCCGGATCGCGCCCGTAAAGGGGATCGCGCCCGGCTTGAACAGGTTGATGAAATTGTTGAAACCGTAATTGGCCGGATTGTCCCCGCGCAGGAAGGGGATCAGGGTGCGGCGCTCGTTGCTGATATCCTTGAAGGCGTTCACCCAGCCGAACAGCGGCACGTAATTGAACAGGAGAACGTACAGCAGCATCGGCACAGACATAATCAGCAGCTGCCACTGCTGCGCAAGCCGCCGGAAAAAACTTGTTCGGTTGTATTTTATCGGCCTTTCCGCGCCGGGTGTTTTTGCGACAGTGCTCATGTCCGTATCCCCCTTCTGAAAAACCAGAGGGGAGAGAACAAGGCTCTCCCCTCTGGCATCGTCATACTGAATTACTTGTTGTCGAGAACCTTATGGGCTTCCGCGACGACGGCTTCCTGCATGAAGGCAGCAAACTCGTCCGCATAGGGCTTGATTTCAGCCACGAAAGCGTCCCACTTGGCATCGTATTCAGCCGGGTCGCACATGATCAGCTGCGGCAGCTGCTCATCCTGGACCTTCAGGAAGTTGTCATGTGCGGTGGTGACGGGCGTGTAGTCGATCTGCCAGGCTTCACCGTAGGGAGCCAGTTCGATCGGCGCGTTGACGAAGTCAGCGAACTTCTTGAAGCCGTAAGCAGCCAGGAATTCCTTGTCATAATCGTTCATCAGGCCGAACACGATCTCGTCCTGGTTCGCGGGCTCCCAGCAGTTGCCGGCCTTGATGACCTTGTCGCCGATCTGGATGTCGTTC
>CACXEB010000508.1 GCA_902766515.1 uncultured Eubacteriales bacterium | reverse complement strand
TCCAGCGCGCCCTCCGGGGGATAGAAGTAGAGCGCGCACCGGCCGTCCTCGCGGTCGATATAGTATTCGCCCGGCGTGTCCAGCTCGCACAGGAGATTCCTGCCGCGCACGGATATCCAGTGGTCCGCCACGCCGTACATGACGGGCTGCCGGAGCGAGAGCAGCCGGTTGTCCGGGTCGTAGCCCGCGATGGCGGTCATATCGTCGGCGTAATGGTTGCCGAAATAGCCGCACAGCCATCCGTCCGGCTCCCGGGCCCAGGCGGCGGCGCGGGCGGCGAGCGCGCTGCTCCGGCAGTAGAGCGCCGGGCCGGGCATCCGGACGATCTCCCCGAAGGATTTGGGGGCGTCGCACTTGTCGGCAAAGTAATCCCGGGCGACGGTGCCCGTCCAGGCGCCGTGGGCCTTCGCCGCATCATAGGCGGCCCGCATTTCGTCGGTGTAGCGGCCGATCCTTTCCGGCTTGTCCCAGCCCGCCAGCAGGTCGTCCCGGGTCAGGTCGCGGTCGTCGGGCCATTGGGCCAGGGTCTGGAGGACATCGCCGCAGATCAGCTCCGGGTAGCAGGCGTTCTGCGGCCAGTTGAAGCCGTTCTTAAGGATCGCCCCGGCCGGGATGCCGTCAGCCCCCAGGTCATAGACGAAAACATGATCCCGCGCTTGAACGGGGACCCGGTCCTTCGCGGCAAATGCTCCGCCGTCCGCCCGCGGCAGGGGGACGAAGCGCTCCGCAGGCAGGTCGGCGCTGCCGGTCAGCACCGGGGTTTCCCCGGGGACGGGGCGGAGGGTGATCCAGGAATGGCATGCCCGGAGGACGGCGCTTTCCCGCATGCGGTATTCGCCGCCGTACAGGCGGATCTCTCCCGGCGCTTCCGGGCCGGTATGCCCGCCGAGGCGGCGCAGCGCCTCCCGGATGGAAAGGAGCGGCGCGCCGGCGGTGCCTTCGGCGGCGTCGCTGCCGGCCGGCGATACGTAGAGCGCTTGGACGGTTTTCATCGTGTCATCCCCCTGTCGGCCGGTGTTACGGCTCCCCGTCCTCGTACAGCCAGTCCAGCGAGGCCAGGCTTTCGGCGTCCAGGCCGGCGTCCCGGGGCGTCAGCGGTACCGTGTCGGGGATCACGCCGACCAGGACGTACGCGCCGGTGCCGAAATCCAGCTCGACTTCGCCCGCGTCATACAGGAAGGCGTGCACATTCAGCGCTTTCAGGCCCTTGGCCTTCGCGCCGTGGATCAATACGGGTGCGTAGCCGCCGCGGTCATCCGCGTGGGTATCGGTCTCCAGGCTGGGCGGCGCGAGCCATTCCACGCCCCGGTCGTCGATATACCCGATCAGGATGCGGGACCGCCGCGCGAGCGCGAGCTTCAGCCGCACGCCCGTCACGATGGCCTCGCCCATGCCCATCCGCACGCCCGTCAGCCCGTTCAGCTCGCTGGCGCACAGCTCGATGGGGGAATCCTTGTCCGTGAACAGCTGCGCCCCGGGGACAAAGGAGAACGTTTCTCCCCCGGAAAGCAGCTCATACGGCGCTTCGGGCAGCCTGGGCGCGTCGCCGGGCGGGGGCGGCTCGGGCAGGATCCCGGCGCAGATCCGCGCCACGTTCTTTTCAAAGGCGGCGTATTCCTTTTCATAGGCCGGCAGGCACGCGCGCCAGTGGCCGTAGAGGCTGCCGTCCGGGAAGGGGATCTTCCGCTGGCGCGTCTGCATGCTGTTGGCGTAAAGATAGGTTTTTTCGTTCAGCGCTGTCAGCGCGCGGTACTTTTCCAGCGATTCCTTCAGGAGGGGAAGCGCTGCCCGCAGCGGCGCCGGATCCCCGGCGCAGCGGTCGTCGCAGGCGTACTTATAGGCCAGCACCAGGAGCGCGGCCCGCACCTTGGCGCACATGCTTTCGGTAAACAGGCGGACGCTTTCGATATCCGACAGCATGCGCGCGCATTCGGCATTGCCGGGCCGGATTTCCTGCGCCAGCTTCTTCATGCGGGCGGCGCGGCGCAGCAGCAGGCCGACCGTGCAGGGTGGGGTTTCGCCGGCGTGCGGTTCTCCCCGCGCCTCCCGGGCAGCGTATTCCTCCAGGGTTTCCCCGGCCCGGGCGACGGAGGCGTACAGCTCGTGGTTGGGCCGGTACCGGGCCGCGTTGGTCAGCTGGCTCATCGTCATGCCGAGGCTCATGGTCTGGCGGTTGCCCTCGGTGATGCCGAAGCGCGACAGGAATTTGGTCTCACACAGGGCTGCGTCCTCGCCGGCGGCCAGCAGCTTCGCGGCGGAAGCCTCGTCCAGGGCGTACTGCGCCCCCACCTGCCGGATCCAGTAAAGGCGCTCCGCATCCTCGGACCGGTCGGGGTTCCAGGCGTAGCGGAACCAGGCCTTGAACCAGAGCCGGTCCCGGTTCAGCTGCCGGAGGCGCGGCGACGTTTTGTCGGGCGACCAGGGCCAGTCCCAGTAAAACAGCGGGTACAGGTGCAGCCCGCCGCCGCCGAGCCGCGCGGCGGAGGCCTGGACGCACTGCCGGATGTACAGGGGGCTCAGGTACCGGTACGGCTCCAGGTCCGCGAGGATATGCACGTTGATGATGTGCTTTTTGCCCAGCGGCGCGATGTTCAGGTGGTTTTTCTGCCATTTGCCGCGGGGCAGGCGGGTGGTGAGCCCCTCCCCGTTGTACTTCCACATGGTATACAGGTTCCTGTAGCCGCCGTTGACGCGGGAGAGCGCCTTGTCCGGGTCGCAGTCGTGCCCGCGAAGGATCAGGGGCGGTTCCTCGTCAAGCCCCGCGTCCCGCGCGCCGGCTTTCAGAGCGGGCACGATCGTGTCAGCGAACCACTTCGCCTTGTTCTCCGCGCCGCGCAGTGCCTCGCCCAGGCACACCATCAACCCCACGTTGGGGTATTCCGCCACAAAGCGCCGGATGCACTCGAAGGTGTAGTCCCTGACCAGCGGATCGATGCTGTCCTGCAGCAGCGGCAGCCCGTGGGCCTCCGCGAAGGGCAGGGGAATGTGGATATTGTAGAATTTGACCACCAGCCAGATGCCGCGGCGGTCGCACTCGCCGGCCAGCCACAGGAACATGTCATGGTTGCGCGCGT
>CACXEB010000507.1 GCA_902766515.1 uncultured Eubacteriales bacterium | reverse complement strand
GGACGCGTCGAACTCGATCCACGCCAGGGGGACATCGGACGCGCGCAGGCAGTTCAGCTGGTCGGTGGTTTTCCGGACGTGGGAGCCCACGATGACCAGGCCGCCGACGCTGCTGCCGGGCGCGACCATCTCCGCCCGGGAGAGGAGGGGCCGGTCCTGCACGTGGCCGAACACCTTCGGGACGGCTGCCGCGCTGCGGATCATGTAGTGCCTGCCCTCCGCCATCAGCCGCATCAGGATGACGGCCATGGCCTGGACGTCCGCTTCTTCCAGCGCGTCGGCGACGATATAGCGGAAGCCTTCCGCCCGGCGGAGCTTCTCAGCGATTCCGTCCCAGGCCAGGCTCCGAAGGTCCGCAAGCGATACATGGATCACCTGGCCGGCGGGGACACCGCCGGCAGATTTCTCCTCAATGTATCCGGCCAGGTCGGAATGACGGTAGCCGAAGGTCGGATCCTTCGCGAACTCCGTCCGGGCGGCGGGCGTCAGCCGGTCGCCTTCCTGGACATAGTGGACGCCGTTCAGGGTAAAGCGGCCGCCCTCCCGGAAGAACGGGCAGAGCAGTTCGCCGGAGAACGCCGGGTGACCCTGCTCTTCCAGCGTGCGGCGCAGGACGGCGGTTTCCAGGGGATAGTGGCCGCGGAGGGTGGAATCGCCCCGCGAGATCATCAGCAGGTTTGCGCCGGTCTCCCGCGCGGCGGCCCAGGCGTTCCGGGCGATCTCCGCATGGGCCTGCGCTGTCTGCTGCGCGGAAAAGCTGCGGGAGTTGGTCAGCACGAAAAACATCCGGTCCCCGGCCTGAAGGGCTTCCTTCAGCGTTTCCTCGCGCCAGTCGGTCACGACGGAGATGCCGTGGACCGTCTGCACGCCGGTCGGGTCGTCGTCCAGGACGATCACCTGCCGGCTGAAATCTTCGCAGGCCGCTTCATACAGGCCGCGGACCGTTTCACGGGCGTTGGCGTCCGCCCACAGGCTTTCGCAGGCGGCAAAGGTCTCCGCCGCGTTCAGCGCCTGATACTGTTCTTCCATCGCTCATACCTCCCGCCAGGCCAGCGGCATCCAGATCAGCATCTCGCCCATGCCGCGGTTGTCCCAGGCGTAATAGGGGATCATGCGCGCCCGGACCGGCCGCAGGGCTTCAGCGTCCAGCGTGTGATACAGATCGTCCGGTCCGCCTTCCGTATCCTCCCGCAGGAGCAGGATGGTTTCAAAAGCGGGCACGGCGCGGCCGTCGATGGTGACGGACGTCTTTGTGAATTCGGGACGGGCCGGCATCAGCAGCCGCTGCAGGCTGCCAGCGTCCGGGACGTCGGGGCTTTCCAGGCAATAGACCAGGGGTCCCGCTTCCACGGCGGCGCGGCCCCGGTCTTCCTCGATCATGCCGTGGCCGACGGTCAGCCGCGGCGCGGCGGGCAGCGTCAGGACGCAGATAAAGTCCTTCCCGGCGCTGACAGCGGCATACCGGCCCGCTTCCAGGGACCGGGTCTCGCCGCCGACGGCCAGGGTTGCGCCCCGGGCCCAGGCGGGGACGCGCAGGTGCAGGGTAAAAGGCACACCGTTGCTCTCGCTCACGGTGAAGCGGATCGTGCCGTCGAACGGGTAATCCGTTTCCTGGCAGAGGGTGAACCGGGCGCCGCAGCCCAGGGTAAACCGGGCGGTGTTCGCGCCGTACAGGCCGGTCCAGACCCCGTCCGGATCGACCGCGTACGCGTATTCCGCGGTCTGCGCCAGCGTGCGGGCCAGGTTGGGGGGACAGCAGTAGCTGGTGATGTATTCGGTGCGCTCCTGCCCCCAGAGCAGCTCGTAGTCGAGGGCCCTGGCGCGCTCCAGCATGTTCTCGTAGAAGAACTTCCTTCCGTCCAGGCTGATGCCGGCCATATTGACATTCAGGATCATGCGCTCGAGCATGTCCATGTACTGGACCTTGGGCGCCATCAGGAACATCCGCCACGCCCAGAACACGCCGCCCAGGGAAGCGCAGGTCTCGTTGTACGCAGTGATGTTGGGCAGCTGGTACTCATAGCCGTAGGCCTGGTGCACCAGCTGGTGATGGAAGAAATTGCCGTAGGGGGACGCGCCGTTGTACAGCGCGCCGCAGCCGCCGGTCAGGTACATCTTCTTTGCCGTCAGGTGGTACCAGACGGATTCCAGCACGGTCCGGTAGTCGGGATCCCCTTCCTCCATATAGAGGTCGGTCAGGCCGGCATACAGGTAATTGGCCCGCACGGCGTGGCCGACGATCTTCCGGTGCTTTTTGAGCGGCAGGCGGTCCTGGTTGTCGTCCAGGCCGTCCCGGACCGAGTCGCGGAGCTCGACCGCCAGCTTCGCCAGCGCCAGGTATTCTTTTTTGCCGGTCGTGCGGTACAGCTCGACCAGCCCCATGTAATGGGAAGGACAGACGGCCGTCTTTACCTCGCCGGTCCGCGCGGCTTCCTCATACATGCGTTTGAGATAGCCGGCGGCTCTTTCCGCGACTTTCAGGAAGCTGTCCCGGCCGGTCAGGCGGTAGTAAAGGCAGGCCGAGGTGAACATGTGGCCCATGTTGTACACCTCGAAGTCATTGATGTCCCCCTGCCGCATGGGGCCTTTGCCCTGCTTCTCGCCGATGATCTGCTTGGTGGACAGGTAGCCGTCCGGCTGCTGGGCGCGGGAAAACAGGGCGATGTAGTCCTCCAGCCGGTCCAGGAGCGCCTGGTTGCCGGTTCGCACGGCCGTGTACACGGCGGCTTCCATCCATTTGTAAAAGTCGCCGTCGCCGAACACAGTGCCCGCAAAGTCGCCGGACGCCTCGCCGGCGGCGATCCGGAAGTTTTCGACGACGTGGCTGATGTCCTTGTCCTCAAACATGCGCTGCAGGTGCGGCACCGTGACGCCGGCGACGGTGTCGAACCGCTCCCTGTAGAGGCCCCCGGTCCATTGGACGTCCCGGTTCGCGATGCCCGAAAGCCGGGCGTAGGGGGAGCGGGCGGTATCGGCGATCATGGGAGCAGTCCTTTCGCCCGGAGCGCCTGTTTCAGCGCCTGCGCGCCGAAGCGGGGGCTGGAAAGGGTG
>CACXEB010000506.1 GCA_902766515.1 uncultured Eubacteriales bacterium | reverse complement strand
CCCTGGATGCTCTGCGGCACCAATGAAATCGGCGAGGCGACCGCTGAAAAGATGCTGACCGCCCGCCTGGTGGTGTGGAGCCAGCACGGCATTTATGGCGCGGGCAAGGATCTGGACGAGACCTTCGGCCTGATCGAGACTGCGGAGAAGGGCGCGGAGATCTACATGAAGATCGCCCACCTGCCGCTGAAGAACACGATCACCGACGACCAGATGCACCTGCTGGAGAAGCGCTTCAATATCAAGGCCAGGGAAGGGTACCTGGACTGAGACCGGTATGTCGGAATATACGGGACAGGCGGACAGGCTGGAGCTGGTCGTCAAGATCGGCTCCATGGCGCTGATCCGCCGGGAAGACAATGATATAGACTACAACCTGTTCTCCCGCCTGTCGGGAGAGCTGCGGCCGGGCATGGCGCTGGTGTCGTCCGGCGCGACGGAGATCGGGCGGCTTGACTGCATCAAGCGCCTGGGGACGGAGCTGGGCGGCGACCCGGAGGACAACAAGACGGACTATTCCGCGCAGGGCCAGGCCATCCTGATGGCGACCTGGCGGCAGTTCATCCATCCGGATTACCAGGTGCGGCAGGTGCTGGTGGAGCACAACCACTTCAACGACCCGCAGAAGCGGGAGCACCTGCGGCGCATGCTCCTGCGCTGCCCGGCGCAGCAGGCCATCCCGATCATCAACTACAATGACGCGGTCAGTGATGAGGAAAACCGCAAGCTGGAGCTCAAGCAGCTGCATTCCAGCCACCCCGACGAGGCGGTGGTGGAGTGCGTTGACAACGATGAGACCGCCGCCGTTGTCAGCGAACTGCTGGGCGCGCGGACGATGGTGCTGCTGACCAGCGCGGACGGCATCTATATGGATCCGCAGGATCCTTCTACCCTTGTGACCGACGTGACCGCGCCGACCCGGGAGGACCTGGCGGACCGGGTGAAGGCGCTGCAGTCCCACTGCGTGGGCGCGTCGCGGGCGGGGGCCAACGGCGCGGGGGCCAAGCTGGCGTTTGCGCTGCGCTCCGCGCTGCAGGGCGTCACCGTGATCATCGGCAGCGCCAAGAAGTACCGCCTGCGCGACCTGCTGAGCGGGGACGCGCCCTGTACCCGGATTTCCCTGACCGGAGGTGATGCCTGTGAGTGAACATCTGCCCGCCCCGCTGACCGACAGCGAACGCGAACAGCTGGATGACCTGGACCTGGACAGCCTGGACGAAACAGCGCTGCGCCTGCTCCGGGAAAGGATCCGGGTGACCTACGACATGCTGGCGGAATGCGCGCCGGAGGACGAGGAAAGCGAAGAATTCCTCCTGTGGGAGGAAGACCTGGAGCAGCTGGATGATTTTCTGGACGAACTGGCGGAGCGCCTGTCCTGAGGCGCCCGCGCGGACATACTTGAGGACGCTGGCGATCCTGTGGCTGGCGCTGCTGCTGGCACTGCCGGAAGCGGCGTCGGCGGAGGGCTTCAGCTTTACGGTCAACCGGCCGGCTGAGGCCGCGCCGGCGTCTGTTTTTGACCTGCCCTGCGCCCAGGCGCTGGCGGCTTTGCCGGCGCTGACGGCCGACTGGTCGGGGGATACGCTGCGCCTGACGCTGGATGTTGACCTGCCCGCCGGCGCGGAGACGCGCCTTGCTGGCCCGGACGGTGCGGCCCTTTCCGCCGCCTTCGAAGGCAGAAGCATGACGGTGCGTCCGGCTCCGGCAAGCGGCTGGCTGCGCCTGGGCTGGACGGAGGGCGGCACGGCGGTCAGCGCGCGCTACCTGGTCCGGGACGGCGAGCCCTGCACCCTCTGGGAAGCCGCCGCCACGGCGGACGGCGTGAAGGTATCGCTGGACGGCCAGGGCGGCTATCACCTGCCGCTGCAGCTGGACCGGGTCGCCATGACGGACCTGTATTACGGCCCGGACGGCTGGCTGATGAGCTCGGTCCTGCTCGGCGATACCCGCGAAGCGGACACGCTGCCGCTGACCGTGCAGTACGACGGCTTTGGGCGCGCCGAAAGCGTGACAGCTGCGGACCTGATGGATACCTACACCTACAACCGGGCGCTGGGCGCCTGGCTGGATGACCAGGGCAATTCCGTAACGCTTGACCGGCTTCCGGCCTTTGACATCGGCCGGCATCCCGCGCCGGCGGCCCGGCCGCTCACCTATGGCACCCTGTACCTGAAGGAAGGAAAGGCCGGCGTGGACCGGGCCGCCCTGCTGGCTTCGGCGCCGGCGCTGTCCTCCCTGGCAATCGGCTCGGGCGTCGTCACCTTTGAGTCTGACGCCCCGCAGGTCCGGCTGACGGTCGACAATGCGTGGGTCTACGACACGCGGCAGGGCTCCCTGCTGCGGGAGGGAAACACCTACGGCGTGGCCGCCGCATATATCGACGAGGAATCGTTCGTAACGGTCACCCTGACGCGGGGGACGGTCACGGCCGTGTACGACGGGGAGAAGCTGCTGTCCGTCACGGACAGCGCGGCGGGCGTCCGGTGGACGGCGAACGGCGAGGTCCGGCTGACCAACGGCGCGGCGACGGTGACCTATGACGCGAACGGCGCGCTCAAACAGGTCCTGGTCGCCAGCGCAGACGGCGCGACGCTGACCTATAATGCCGCGGGCAACCTGACCGGATGGTCCCTGGACGGCTACAGCTGGAGCCGGAAACACAACGATTGGACGAAAGACGTGATCACGCAGAAGGGCGAGATCAGCCAGCTGGCGATCCCCCCGCTGGCGAATATCAAGCCGCTGGACCGGTACCCGCCGGCGCTGGCGCTGCAATGAGTCGAAAAGAGGCATTCTCATGAAACTGGATCAGTTTACGGGCAAACGCGTGCACATGGTCGGCATCGGCGGATCGTCGATGTCGGGCCTGGTGGATTTCCTGCTGGCGCGGGGCATGCGGATCACCGGATCGGACCGGGACCTGTCGCACCATGTGGAAGCGCTGCGGGAGAAGGGTGTGGAGGTCGCCGTTGGGCACCGCGCGGAAAACGTACACGGTGCGGACCTGCTGATATTTTCGGCGGCCATCCATCCGGACAACCCGGAGCGGGCCGAGGCCCGGCGGCTGGGCATCCCGGAGATGGAGCGGTCCACCCTGCTGGGGTCGCTGATGGAAGGCGCGAAGACGGCGGTCTGCGTGTCCGGCACCCACGGCAAGACGACCACCTCGGGCATGATCGGCCAGGCCCTGATGGACGCGGGCATGGACCCGTCCGTGCATATCGGCGGCGAGCTCGACAGCCTCCACGGCGGCACGCGCCTGGGCAGCCAGGACCTGTTCGTGGCGGAGGCCTGCGAGTACCACAGCTCCTTCCTGGAGCTCCGGCCGACGGTGGCCGTCATCCTGAATGTGGCGGGGGATCATTTTGATTACTACCGCGATATGGACGACTACGAGAAGGCCTTCGGCGATTTCCTGGCCCGCGTGACCCCGGACGGCACCGCCGTGTGCTGGGGCGAGGACGCGCGGGCGCTGCGCCAGGCCCTGCATTCGGGCCGGCGGACGGTCACCTTCGGCTGGTCGGCGCTGAACGATTACGCGCCCCTGGACCTGACCTATGACGACTGGGGCCGGCCCAGCTTCGACGTCGCGGAGCAGGGGCGGCGGACTGCGCACATCTCGCTGCGGATCGCCGGTGAGTTTACGGTGCTGAACGCGCTGGCGGCCTATGCTGCCTGCCGGGTGAGCGGCGCGCCGGCGGAAACGGCAGCCGCTTCCCTGAGCCGGTTTGCGGGCGTCCACCGCCGCTTTGAGCTGACCAGCGTGACCGATGGGGTGCGCGTCTACCACGATTACGGCCATAACCCGGACGAGATGCGGGCGGCGGTGTCCGTAGCGGTGCGCCAGAAGGGGACGGGCCGCGTCTGGGCGGTCATGCAGCCGCATACGTACAGCCGGGTCAAGCGCCTGTTTGACGATTACCTGACCTGCACGGAGGCCGCGGACGTGACCCTGGTGACGGACATTTGCGCCGCCCGGGAGACGGATCCCGGCGATATCCACAGCCGGATGTTGGTGGATGGCATGCGCGCCCACGGGGTGGACGCCGTGCTGACCCCGTCCTTTGATGATACCGAGCGTTACCTGCGCGCCCACTGGAAGCCCGGCGACCTGGTGCTGACCATGGGCTGCGGCGACATCAACCTGCTGAACGAGCAGATTGCCCGGCACGGGGACAGCCGGCCGGCATAACACCGGACGAAAAAACGGCACAACAAAAGAGGTGATCGCGGGGATCACCTCTTTTGTTGTGCATGGAGCCGGCGGAGGCCGGGATTACTTGCCGGACACCCGGATTTCGCCCACGTCCACGGAGGGGCTGCCGATGCCGGAGCCGGGGAAGGTGAGGTCGCTGCCGACGGCGCGGATGGATTTCAGCAGCTCGTAGAAGTTGCCGGCCACGGTGATCTGCTCCACCGGCTGGTCCTTCCGGCCGCCGCGGACGGTGTAGCCCTCGGCGATGAGGCTGAAATCCCCGCTCAGGGGGTTGGCGCCGGCGTGGAGGCCGCCGAACCAGGTGATGACCAGGCCGTCGCCCATGTCCGCCATTAGCGCGTCCAGGTCCTTGTCGCCGGGCTTAAAGAAGAAGTTGCTGGGCGCGACGCGGACCGGCGCGGCGTATGAAGCCTTCCGGGCGCTGCCGGTGGAGGCCCTGCCGGCCTTCCGGGCGGTCTTCAGGTTGTACAGCAGGGTTTTGAGCACGCCGTTCTCCACCACGTTCAGGGTGCGGCAGGCGACGCCCTCGTCGTCGAAGCCCCGGCTTTCAAAGCCGCCCTCAAGCAACGGGTCGTCCGTCAGGGTGACCGCATCGGAGGCGATGCGCTCGCCCTCCCGGCCCGCCAGCAGGCTCATGTTCTGCTGGGCATTCTCCGAGGAGAAGATGCCGGCGAACACGTTCAGCAGGTCCGACATGGCATCGTGGTCAAAGATGGCGCGGTACACGCCGCTGGCCATGGGGGCGGCGTTCAGCATGTAGAGCGTCTTTTCGGCGGCTTCCTTCGCGGTGCGCAGGGCTTCCTCCCTGCGGAAGACCCGGCCCACGCTCATGGCGTTTTCACCGGCGCTGCGGCCGTTCTCCTTCGCGAGACCCTTGATGAAACTCACGATGGCGTTGTCCCGCATCCGCAGGTCCAGGCCGTAGGTGTTGACGATCCGGATCGCGGCGGACTGGGTGGTGATCATGTTATAGGACGCGGCGACCATCCGGGGATCGGCTGCCAGCAGGGCCTTCTCCGCCTCCCGGATATAGTCGAGCTTTTCCTCGGGGGTGACCTCATCCAGCGCCGGGGCGTAATTGTCCACGGCGGGGTACGTTTCGTCCCCGGGATAAATCTCCTGCACGCTGTCGTCCTCGGACAGGGAAGCGGATTCCTTGACGCCGGCGATCAGCTGGCCGATGGATTCCTCATCGAAGGCCTCGGTGGCCGCGTAGCCCATCCGGCCCTCCCAGAGGCCGCGGAGGCTCAGGCCCCGGGTGCTGTTGACGGTGTAGTTGCTGATCACGCCGTGCTGGCACATGGCGCGGAAACGGTCGCTGGAGGCCAGGTAGACCTCCGCGGCGGCAATGCCGGCCCCGCGGGCGGCCTCAAGCAGTCTGCCGATATATTCGTCCATTCTGTTGACCTCCTTTACTTCGCGCCGCCGACGGTGAGGCTGGTGACGCGGATCATGGGCTGGCCCACGTTGGTGGGGACGGACCCGGACAGGGACCCGCACATACCCTGGGCCATTTGCATATCGCGGCCCACCCGGTCGATCTTCATCAGGATCTCGCTGCCCCGGCCGATCAGGCTGGCGCCCCGGACCGGGTGCACGATGCGGCCGTCCTTCACCAGGTAGCCTTCGCGGACGGAGAAATTGAATTTGCCGGTGGAGGGATCCACGGACCCGCCGCCCATGGCGCGGCAGTACAGCCCGTCGCCCATGGTGGCGATCATCTCGCTTTCGCTGTCCTCACCGGCGGCGATGTAGGTGTTGCGCATGCGGCTGGTCGGCGCGTACATATAGCCCTGGCGGCGGCCGGAGCCGGTGACGGGCATGCCCATCTTCCGGCTGTTGAAGCGGTCGACCATGTAGTTTTTCAGAACGCCGTGCTCGATGAGCGTGAGCTTGGTGGGCGGCACGCCCTCGTCGTCGATGTTTTCGCTGCCCCAGGCATTGGGGATCGTCCCGTCGTCAATGGCGGTCACTTTGTCCGAGGCGATCTTCTGGCCCAGCTTGCCGGAAAACTCGCTGTTGCCGGGCGCGACGGAGGTGGCCTCCAGGCTGTGGCCGCACGCCTCGTGGAAGATGACGCCGCCGAAGCCGTTGTCGATGACCACGGGCATCATGCCAGCGGGGCACAGCGGCGCGTGGAGCATGGTGACGGCGCTGCGGGCCGCCGTGTGGGCGCACATCTCCGGATCGACCGTCCGGTCAAACAGCTCGAAGCCCTGCATGGCGCCGGGCGAGGCGGAGCCGGTCTGGTTTTCGGATCCGTTGGAGGCAATGGCATTCACGGTGAAGCGGGTGTACACCCTGAGGTCGTGTTTGAACAGTCCGTCGGAATTGGCGATCCAGACCCGCTGCTCGGAATCCGTGTAGCTGATGACGCCCTGCACCACCTCCGGGTACATTTTCAGGATCGCGCCGGCGGCCCGGATCTTCTCCGCTTTCTTTTTCCCGGAGGCCTCGGAGGGCAGCTCCTTGATGATGTGGACGTTGGGGCACTGATCGGCGGCAAAGGCGGCCGCCTTGCGCCGGTCGGGCCCGGAGATGGCCGCGGCCGCCCTTTCGGCGCAGTCCAGCAGGCCCTTCAGGGACGTGTCGTTGGTGTAGACGTACACGGAGGAAAGGCCGGAATAGACCCGGATCCCCGCGCCGTGAAGCCGGTTGGAGTTCACGGTCTCGATCCGGCCGGACCGCATGGTCAGGGCGTTGTTCCTCCGGTCTTCCAGAAAGATCTCGGCAAAATCGCCGCCGGAGCGGAGCGCCGCGTCCAGCGCCGCGGCCGCCGTGTCCTGTGTAAGCATAT
>CACXEB010000505.1 GCA_902766515.1 uncultured Eubacteriales bacterium | reverse complement strand
TGAACACCTCGATGAAATCCCGGCCGATGATGTGCCGCTTCTGCTCCGGGTCCGTCACGCCCTTGAGATCGCGGAAGAAGCGCTCGGAGGCGTCCGCGCGCACGAAGCGGACCGGGAACAGTTCGCTGAACACGCGGCAGACCTGTTCGCTCTCGCCCTTGCGCAGCAGGCCATGATCGACGAACACGCAGGTCAGCCGCTGGCCGATGGCGCGGTAGATCAGCGCGGCCGCGACCGACGAATCCACGCCGCCGCTGAGGGCCAGCAGCACGGTGCCTTCCTCCCCCACGGCGTCCCGGATCTGCCGGACGGCCATCTCCGCGTAGGCTTCCATCGTCCAGTCGCCCGTGCAGCCGCAGATGTCATACAGGAAGTTGCGGATCAGCCGCCCGCCTTCGTCCGTGTGGGTCACTTCGGGATGGAACTGCACGCCGTAGATGCGCCGTTCGTCGTCCGCCATGGCCGCGACGGGACAGTTGTCCGTATCCGCGATGGGCCGGAAGCCGGGCGGACACTGGGCCACCTGCCAGGTATGGCTCATCCAGCAGGCGCTTTCCAGTTTCATGCCATCCAGCAGCGGCGACGGCCCGTTCATCCGAACCGTGACGCGGCCGTACTCCCGGTCGGCAGCGCGTTCCACCCGGCCGCACAGCAGTTGGGCGGTCAGCTGCATACCATAGCAGATGCCCAGCACCGGCACACCGAGGTCATAGACGGCCGGATCGCAGTGCGGCGCGTCCGGATCGCAGACGCTGGCCGGCCCGCCGGAGAGAATGACGCCGGCAGGATGACGGGCTGCGATGTCCCGGATCAGCGTGTTCCAGGGTAACACCTCGGAATACACATGGTTTTCACGGACTCGCCGGGCGATCAGCTGGGTATATTGTCCGCCGAAATCAAGAATAACGATGGTTTGATGGGCCGGCATGGTTACACCTCCTCTGGTGACATGGATACTGTATCAGACGTTTATTTGGAGATAAACATTCCGTACTCTTTGGGAACATGGAGGACGCCGTTCTGCGTATGCTCTGCCAATACAGAAAGAAGGACTTTCCTCGGCAGCTCCCGCAGTTTAGACATCCCCGTCAATGAGAAGATATAGTCTGCCATATCGTCCAGGTTCGTCACCGCAAGAGCGTCCTGATAATCATACCGCTGAACCTCCGCAAAGAAGGCTGAAAGCTGGCTTTTTCCGTTTTGCAGCGTGAATGAATGATTGGACGAATCGGTCATGCCATATTGACCAAACAGGCTGCTGATATACGCCATGATTCCTTGCTCGCCATAGGTGGCGCAATAGAATGTACCGCCTTTTTTCAGCACTCTTTTTACCTCGGCAAGTCCTTTTTGAAGATCCGGGACATGATACAGCATCATGTTGGCGATCACAGCATCAAAAGACTGGTCTTCATAGGGGATGTGCTGAATATCAATAAGCCTGTACACGATTCCCCGGATTCCAGACAGCGTTTTTTGCGCTTGCCGGAGCATTCCTTCCGAAATATCGGAAAGCACCAGCTCGGCGCATTTCGAAACCAACGCAATTTTTCCAGCCCACATGCTGCCTGTACCGCATCCAAGCTCCAGCACGCGCATTCCGTTTTCGATCTGATAATGCGATGCGATCCAGCTGCCAAAGCCCTGATGGTTGACGGAATACTTTTCGTGGATCGAGATTCGCGCTTCCAGCTTTTCAGGTGTGCGATACTGTTCTTCCACCGTGTTTTTTTGATTGATCGGCATCCGGGACCTCCGCAGACTCGTATATTCAGCCTCCAGCCGGCTTTCTTTGGTACTTCCCCGGACTCCAGGAGAGCGTACGCTGTCTCTTCGTTACACCCCGCTGGCCCCGTAGTTGGAAAGCACCCGGGCCGAAGGATCATCCACATCACAGCCCGGCCAGGTTTTGTTGGGCATCCAGAAATCGGGGATCATGTGCGCCTGGCCGGGGTAGTACCGCTCAAACAGCTCCCGGTAAAGCAGGCTTTCCTTGGTGAAGGGCCGGCAGTAGTCATATTTCGCCGCCTTTTCGGCAAATTCCTGGTCGGTATAGGTTCTTTCCGCGAGCGCCTTCAGGTCGTTGACCATGCTGTGGCCCACCGCGTCGGAGAAGGCCGCCTTCTGCCGCCAGAGGATCCCGTCGGGCAGGATGTGATCGTCCGCGAAGGCTTTGCGGATCAGGTATTTGCCCATGTTGTGCGTGTTCATCTTGAGCTCCGGGTCAACGCTCATGGCATAGCGGACGAACTTCAGGTCGCCGAAGGGGACCCGGGCCTCCAGGGAGTTGTATGAGATGCAGCGGTCGGCGCGGAGCACATCATACGCGTGCAGCTCGCGGATGCGTTTTTCCGCTTCCTCCTGGAAGGCGGCGGCGG
>CACXEB010000504.1 GCA_902766515.1 uncultured Eubacteriales bacterium | reverse complement strand
TCCAGCGCCTTGTCCAGGTGCAGTTCCCGGCCTCTGCCGTGCTCGTCCTTCCGGTCCCAGTCGTAGAAGCGGTAGGTGACGTCACTGGACTGCTGGATCTCGTACAGCACGATGCCCGCGCCGATGGCGTGGACCGTGCCGGAGGGAATGTATACCACATCGCCCTGCCGCACCGGCAGGGTGTTCAGCGCCTCCTCCACCGCCGCGCCCTTTTCACACAGCGCGCGCAGCGCCGCCAGGTCGTAGCCCGGGCGGATGCCGTATACCAGCCTTGCGCCGGGCTCCGCCCGCAGGATGATCCAGGCCTCGGTCTTGCCCAGCTTATGCTCCACCCGGGCGGCGTACTCGTCATCCGGATGCACCTGCACGCTCAGGTCCTGCCGGGCGTCGATCAGCTTGAGCAGCAGCGGCACGGGCAGGCTGACACCGGTGCCCAGCAGGGCGTCGCCGTACCGACCGATCAGCTCGGTCAGCCCGTGTCCCTCGTCATCCGTGCTGTTGAGTCCGGGGAGCGCGCTGAAGGCCAGCGCCTCCCCCGTGCGCGGGTCCGGGATATCCTGCCCGAATACGGTCTTCAGCGCGTCTCCGCCCCAGGGGGTGGCCGCGCCAAAGCGGTAGGCGGGCGTCATGACAATCGGTTTCAGCGCCATTTCAGCAGGCTCCTTCCTCGCAGGCCAGGGAGATCAGGGCATAGGTAAAGATGCGCAGGTTCTTGCGCAGGCTGTCCAGGCTGATGAACTCGTCCGCGTGGTGCGCCAGCTCCGGTTCGCCGGGGAACAGCGCGCCGAAGGCCACGCCCTCCTCCAGGCACTTGGCGTAGGTGCCGCCGCCGATGGCCATGGCATAGCCCTTTTCACCGGTCACCTTCTCATACGCGCCAAGGAGTTTCCTGACCAGCGGGGAATCCGCGGACACATAGTGCGGCGCGGTCCTGCTGGTCACCGTCACGCGCAGGCCGGGCAGGGCGCGGCCCACCTGGACGGCGATCCCGTCGAGGTCCGCCAGGATGGGGCACCGGAGGTCAAGCGTCGCCCGGACCCCCGCCGCGCCGGCGCGGATGATGCCCATATTGCAGGTCAGTTTTCCGGACACCGCGTCCTCCATGCGGATGCCCAGCGAGGCGCCGTCATGCTCGATGCCGATCTTTTCGGCCAGGTCATTGAGCGCGCCGCGCACGCCCAGCTGCCGGAGCGTCAGCAGCATGAGCCCGATCGCGTTCCGCGTGCCGTCCGGCATCGCCGCGTGGCCCGGGATGCCCTCGGTGCGCAGGATGACGCCGTCGGCCGTCGCCTCCGCGGTCACCGGCCAGCCGAAATCCGTCGCGTTGATGCTCTCCGCGAGCGCCCGGTCGCCGGCGATCAGCGCTTCCGCCCGCCCCGGCACCACATTGGGCCGGTCGCCGGTATCAAAGCGGATGACCCGCAGGCCGTCCTCCGCCAGGCTGCCCTCAAGATCGAGGTGCAGCGACCCTTTTTCAATGTTGATCACCGGATAATCCGCGTCCGGGGAAAAGCCGCTCTTCGGTATGCCGCAGACCTTGCGGTAATAGCGCATGTCCTCCCAGCCGCTTTCCTCGTCCGTGCCCAGGATCAGCCGGATCTTCCGCTTCAGCGGCACGCCGAGGCGCCGGACGGCCGCCATGGCGTACATGGCCGCCACCACGGGGCCTTTATCATCCGAGGAGCCGCGGCCGTACAGCCGGTCGTCCCGGATCTCGGCGCCGAAGGGATCGCAGGTCCAGCCGTCCCCCACCGGCACCACGTCCAGGTGGCCCAGGATCGCGAGCGCATCCTCCGTGGGGCCCTCCCCCAGGTCGGCATGGCCCGCGTAGCCGTCGATATTGGCGCAGGAGAATCCCAGCTCCGCGCAGATCTTCAGCGCCTCGTCCAGCGCGTCGCGCGCAGGCTGGCCAAACGGCGCGCCCGGCAGCGGGTCGGCCTTGACGGAGGGGATGCGCACCAGCTTCCGCAGCGTCTCCACCATCGGCTGTTCGAGTTCTGTCAAAACCTTTTCAATCTGCTGTTCGTTCATTTCTTTCTGCCTCCCCACATTCACTGCAGCGCCCTGTGCAGCCGGCGGACGCCCTCGGTCAGCTGCGCCGCCGGGCATCCGAAGTTGAGTCTCATAAAGCCTTCCCCCTCGGGGCCGAAGAAGGTCCCTCCGGTCAGCGCCACGCCCGCCCGGCGGCATTTTTCCGCCAGGCGCTCGCAGCTGCCCTCATAGGCGCTCAGGTCCAGCCAGGCCAGGTACGTGGCCTCCACGGGCGTCATCCGCGCAAAGGGCAGCTCGTCGCGCACCAGGCGGTTGAGCAGCGCCAGGTTGTCCGTCAGGTAATCCATCAGGCCGTCCAGCCAGGCTTCGCCCTCCTGCCAGGCGGCGCGCGTCCCGGCCAGGGCGAAGAGGTTGCCCGACACGACGCCGGCGGCGCGCATTTCCTGCCGCATGCGCTCGAGCATCCCGGGGTTGCGGGACAGGGCAAAAGCCTGCTGCAGGCCGGCGATATTGAAGGTTTTGCTGGCGCTCATCAGTCCGACCACATCGTCCTCCGGCTCCGCCAGCGACAGGATGGACCGGAACACATGGGGTTTGAACACGAAGTCGGCATGGATCTCGTCCACGCACAGCATCACGCGGTAGCGCCGGCAGAGCGCCAGCAGGGCGGCCAGTTCCTCCTCCGTCCAGCACCGGCTGACGGGGTTGTGCGGGCTGCAGGCCAGCAGCATCCGCACGCCGGAGCGGAACGCGTCCTCCAGCAGGTCAAAATCGATGGTATAGCGGTTGTCCCGTCCCCGCGGCAGCGGCACGGACACGAGGGCGCGGCCATTGGCCTCCACCGCCTCGCGGAACGGGCCGTAGACGGGCGTCAGCATCGCCACCCGCTCGCCCGGCGCGCTGAAGCAGCGGACGAACAGCATGAGGCCCGTGACCACGCAGGGCAGCATCACGCATTCCTCCGGCTTCATGGCCAGCTGATGCCGGCGCTCCACGAAGGAGAGCATCGCGCGGACATCTTCGTCCTCCACCATGGTGTAGCCATAGCACGCGTGCGCCGCGCGGGCCGCCAGGGCCCGGCTGATCGGTTCCGGGCAGCGGAAATCCATGTCCGCCACCCAGAGCGGCACCGCGTCCTCCGCCAGGACCGCCCGGTCGTCCCATTTTTCGCAGGCCGTCCCCTTCCGGTCAATGCCCGCGTCAAAAAAATCACGTTGATACAGCATCCGCGCTGGCCTCCTTCCCCGTGCACGAAAAGACACGATAGCCCTTCTTCTGTTTGAGCATCCGCACCTCGGCGAACAGCGTCCGCAGGTATTTTTCCGCGCTGTCCGCGCCCTGCTGCCGCCGGATCACCAGGTACAGCGCGCCGTCCTCCGTCAGGTGGTCGCGCGCCTCCGCGAAGAGGCGGTAGATGACCGCCTTGCCCGCGCGGATCGGCGGATTGGTGATGATGGCGTCGTACGCGCCCGTCAGGGCGGTGAAGCCGTCGCTTTCCACCACGCTACCGGTCACGCCGTTCAGCGCGAGGTTTTCCTCCGCCAGGCCAAGCGCGCGCCGGTTGACATCGGACAGGGTCACCTCCGCCGGAAACGCCCGGGCGCAGGAAACGCCGATCACGCCCACCCCGCAGCCCAGGTCCAGCACCCGCCCCCGCAGGGGCGGCAGCGCCTCCAGCAGGAGGGCGGAGCCCTCATCGACGCGGCCCCGTGAAAACACCCCGCTGTCCGTCCGGAAGCGGAGCGAATGGCCGCGGTATTCAAAAGCCGTTTCCACCGGCCTGCTTTCCGTGCTCGGCTGCCGGGCAAAATACTGTTCCGTCAAGTGAGATTCACCGCCTCCCGCAGCATATGGAGCTCATGCTCCGTCAATTCCCGGTACGCGCCGGGCGGCAGGGCTTCGTCCAGCGACAGCGGCCCGACCCGCCTGCGGCACAGCGTGACGGTCTGGTGGCCGCAGGCAGCCAGCATCCGCCGCACCTGGTGGAACTTGCCCTCCGTCACCGTGATGCGGGCCAGCCGGTCCGCCAGGATCTCCAGCCGCGCGGGCAGCGCGACAAAATCGCCCAGGTCCAGGCCCGCCGCAAACGCCGCGGCGTCCGCCGGCGTCAGGCCGGTATCCGTTTCCGCCAGGTAGACTTTTTCGATTTCCCGCTTCGGCGAGATCAGGCGGTGCGCCAGCTCGCCGTCAGTCGTCATCAGGAGGAGGCCGGACGTATCCTTGTCCAGCCGCCCCACGGGCATGCACTGCAGGCACCGGTACACCGGCGGCAGCAGGTCCATGACCGTCGGGCAACCCGGATCACGTGCGGCTGTCAGGACGCCGGTCGGCTTGTGGAGCATCAGGGTCCGGCTGAGCCGGGTATCCAGCGCCCGGCCATCCACCGATACCGCCGCGCTTTTCCCCACTGGCAGGCCCGGATCACGGACCGGGGCGTCCTCCACCGTCACATGCCCGGCGCGGATCAGCTTCTGCACCGCCGTCCGGCTGCCCAGGCCCAGCCGCACCAGCAGGGCGTCCAGCCTCATTTGAGCGCGGCAGCCGCGCGGGCGGCGCTGTTCTTCCTCAGGCACCACAGCGGGCAGTAGACCAGCACGAGCACCAGCGCCATCTCCAGGCGGAAGGACCGCTGCTTCAGCATATCCTTGACCGCCTGGCTGATGTGGGTGACCTTCCTGAAAAAACCGGTATAATCCTGCATCTGGTGATGCAGCCCGCGGTACAGGATCACTCCCCAGAGGGCATAGGCGGCCACAGCCATCAGGAAGCTGACGGCCGTCCGTCCGTCGAACCGGAATTTCCGCAGGGGGCGGACGGTCCGCAGGTAATCATTCGGCGTATGCAGATACCACAGGAACGCCGTCAGGGCCCAGAACACCAGCAGCAGCGCCACCATGAACACCGCGCCGGTATCGTACCCGTAGGAGCGCTGGCTGCCGAACACAGAGCCGAACACCTTAAAGATCTTCATTGAACCGAAGTTCTCGCTGTACATGATATAATAGAGCAGCAGCGTCATCACCAGCGCCGGGACGATGGTATAGCAGACGCGGAGCGTGCGGTACAGGCCGACCTTCAGCGCCTTCAGGTACGAATAGGGCGCTTTGTCGTCCCCGTGCATGCGCATGACGTACCAGCAGTGAAAGCCGTGCTCCGGCAGCACGACCGCAGCCCACACCAGCAGCGAGGCCGCGGTGCGCCAGATCATCGCCAGGGTCTCCCTCCGGGGGATCTGTATCAGCAGCCAGGGCAGCACCAGCATCGCCCTGGTCAGGACAAACAGCGCGCATAGCCCGGCCCATTCCAGTAAGCGGCGGACCGTCAGGCGTTTCTGCGTTTCCATCTTCGAGTAATCACGCTCCCTCCTCATCTTGCCGGACTCATTATATCGGATGCTTGCCAAAATCGCAAGCATTCCTTATAATATTTGCGGAAGGATGTGATACTTACGGAGGTCTGCGGCATCATAGCGGAATTTGATCCCTTTCACCTCGGCCACGCCCACCTGATTCGGGAAGCGCGGCGGCTGACCGGCTGCGATTACGTCGTGGTCGCGCTGAGCACCGCGTTTGTCCAGCGGGGAACGCCGGGAATGTTCTCGACCCGCGACCGGACGCTGATGGCCCTCCGCGGCGGGGCGGACGCGGTGTTTGCCCTGCCGGCGGCCTTTTCCTGCGCGCCGGCGGACCGCTTCGCCCTGGGAGGCGTCGCCGTCCTGGACGGGCTGGGCGCGGTCACATCCCTGGCCTTCGGCTGCGAGGATGCCGGGGCGGCCGACCGGCTGTCCGCCGCCGCCGGATGCATCGAAGAGAATGGGGAAGCGTTCCGGGACGCCCTCCGCGGGGCCCTGGAGCGGGGCCTCCCCTATCCGGCCGCCCAGGCGGCCGCGGTCGCCGCGGTCACCGGGCTGCCGGCCGGGATGCTCAGCGCGCCGAACAACATTCTCGCCATCGCTTACCTGCGGCAGCTCCGGGCACTCGGTTCCCCGATCCGCCCCTGCCCCGTGCAGCGGATCGGCCGCCGGGACGGGACGTCGGAAGGGTTCCAGCCATCCAGCGCGCTGCGCACGCTGGCGCTTGACAGAAGCGCCGAAGCGTGGGCGCCCCACGTGCCCGAAAGCTCTGCCGCCGTCATGCGGGACGCCCTCGGCGAAGGCCGTTTCTGCCCGCCGGAGGCCCTGACACAGGCCCTGCTGTACCGGCTGTACAGCACTTCGTCGGACTGCTGGCGCCGCTGCGCGTGGTCGGACGAAGGCATCGAAGGCCGCCTGGAGAAAGCGCTCCGCCGGCATCCCGCCTCCATGGAGGAGCTGCTGGCCCTGCTCAAGACCCGCCGCTATACCCACGCCGCGCTCCGGCGCTGGCTGAGCAGGATCCTGCTGGATATGCCCCCCGCCGACGATCCGCCCGCGCCCGCCTGCCTGCGGCTGCTGGGCTTCCGGACCGCGGCGCGGCCGCTGCTCCGGATGATCCGCCGGCAGGCCGCCCTGCCCGTCATCATCCGGCCGGCAGAAGAAAAAGCCCTGCTCGCGTCCGACGCGCGCGCAGAGCTATTATGGTCGCTGGGGGTGGGACGGCCCGCGAGCCTGTACACCCAGTCCCCCGTCGTATTGTAAGAGATTTCTATGCCTGCCATGGCGCCGCCAGCTCGCGCATCCAGGCATACACATCCATGCCGTACACCCCGGAGAGGGTTTCCGGCGTCATGACCGCACCGATCTCCCCCTGGGCAGCGCACCGTCCGTGATCCATCAGGATCCCATGGGTTCCGAACCGCCGCGCCAGGCTCAGGTC
>CACXEB010000503.1 GCA_902766515.1 uncultured Eubacteriales bacterium | reverse complement strand
GCGGCGCTGAAAGCGCTGCTCCGGGACCTGGTCGGGCGGATGGACGACGGCGACCTGATGCTGTACTACCAGCTGACCCGGGGCGCGGCAGGGCCGCGGAAGCACACCTTCCAGCCCGCGCCGGCCAACCTGTGGGTGACCCTCACGCCCAAACAGGTGGTGGACAAGGCCGAGCCCATCGGGCTGATCACCGTGGAGGACATCCGCTTCCTGCACTGCGACATCAAGACGCTGAACCTGATTCCCTCGGTCATGGCGAGCCAGAAGGCGGCGGAGGCCGGCTGCTACGAGGCCGTCTTTTACCGCCCCGGGGACCGCGTCACGGAATGCTCCCACAGCAACATCCACATCCTGAAGGACGGCGTGTTCCGCACCGCGCCCACGGACCGGCTGATCCTGCCCGGCATCTCGCGGGCCCACCTGCTAAGCGCCTGCGGGCGGCTGGGCATTCCCGTCCGGGAGGAGGCCTTTACCCTGGCAGAACTGAGGGACGCGGACGAGATCATCACCTCCAGCTCCACCGCGCCGTGCCTGCGGGCCGGCCGGGTGGACGGGCAGCCCGCGGGCCTCAGGGACGAGGCGCTGTACCGCCGGCTGCACCAGGCGATCTTTGACGAATTCTACGCCCTGACCAGGGACTGACGGAAGGAGACACCATGCTGACACAGGAAAAAATCAACGCTGCCCGCCAGGCGGTCGAGCGGGTGACCGGGCAGGCCGCGCCGGATGCCCGCGTCGGAGAAGGCCCGGGCCTGACCCTGCGGATCCTTGACGGGAAGACCGAAATCATCGCGGAGGACGCCAACGCCCTGGCGAGGGGATACTTCCTGCTGGCGGAGGCAGCGGACGCCGGCCGGCCGCCGGAGGAGCTCCGGCAGGAGCGGCATTTTGCCGCCTGCGGGATCATGCTGGACATGTCCCGCAACGCGGTGCTGACCGTCGGAGCGGTTTGCCGCGTCCTGGACCGCATGGCGGCCCTCGGCATGAACCTGCTGCTGCTCTACATGGAGGATACCTACACCATTCCCGAATATCCTTCCTTCGGCAGGCTCCGCGGGCGCTATACCCCGGAGGAGCTCCGGCAGATGGACGATCACGCGGCGGCGCTGGACATCGACCTGGTGCCGTGCATCCAGACCCTGGGCCACATGGCGCAGTTCCTGCAGTGGGACAGCAGCGCGCCATTGCGCGACCAGCGCGATATCCTGCTGATCGATTCCCCGGACACGGAGAAGCTGATCGAGGCGGCGATCCGGAGCCTGCGGAGCTGCCTGCGCACCCGCCGCATCCACATCGGCATGGACGAGGCCGAGGGCGTCGGCCTGGGCAGGTACTACCTGCAGCACGGCGCGCAGGACCGCTTTGAGCTGATGAACCGCCACGTCCGCCTGGTCGCGGACATCTGCCGGAAGTACGGGTTCGCGCCCATGATGTGGAGCGACATGTACTTCAAGCTGGGCTCCGCCCGGCAGCAGTATTGTGATCCGGAGGCCCACGTGCCGGACGAGGTGATCGCCGGCCTGCCGGACATCGGCTGGTGCTACTGGGACTACTACCATACCGATCCCGCTGTGTATGACCACATGCTGCGCGAGCACGAGCGCATGGGCAAAGCGGTCTTCGCCGGCGGCATCTGGACCTGGTCCGGCTTCCTGCCGAACATCAAGCGGACGGCCGCGACCATGTCCCCCGGCCTGCGGGTCTGCGCGGCGCACCGCGTCGACACCGTCTTTGCCACGATGTGGGGGGACGACGGCGCGGAGACCGATCCCTTCCTCGCCCTGCCGCAGCTGACGGTGTTCTCCGAGGCGTGCTGGCAGGGAACGGAGGCCGAGGGCGAGGAGCGGCTGGGCGCGTACTTGACCGGCATTCCGGAGAAAGCCTCCCGCGCGATTGCGGAATTCTACCTGAGCGAGCGGGATTTCCGCACCGGCAAGAGCCTGATCTGGTGCGATCCCCTGCTGCCGACCGCTGCCCTGAACGAGCCCCTCGCTCCCGCGCTGGACCGGTACCGCCAGGCCCTCGACCGCCTGGCCGGGGAGACCCCGGAGATCAGGTACGCCCGGCTGTGCTTCCGACTGGCCCTGCAGAAGGGTGAGTGGCTGATGGAAGCGCGGGAGCGCTACCTTGCACAGGACCGGGCATGGCTGGCCCGGGCGGTCACGCACACGCTGCCGGCGCTCCGGGACACCTGCGACGCCCTCATGCGCGCCCACCGGACCCTGTGGGAGCGCGACTGCAAGCGGGCCGGCTGGGAGGTGCTGAACCTGCGCTACGGCGGCCAGATCGCCCGGCTGTCGGAAGCGGAAGAGCAGATCCGGCGCTGGCTGGACGGCGGGATCGACCGGATCGCCGAGCTTGACGAGGAGCCGACCGACGACCGCCGGTACGCCGCCAGCTTTTACCATGCGCTGGCTACCCCCAACAGCACCCTTTCCGGGATTTGACAACAGGAGGAGACAAGGCCGTGGAGCAGATCAGAGCATTCGTGGACCAGTACAAGGCGCGCTTCCAGGACAACAAAACCTATTGGAATTACGAGGACGGCTGCGTCCTCAAAGGCCTGATCGACCTGTACCGGGCGGCGGGCGATCCGTCCGACCGGCAGTGGGTGCTTGATTACCTGGCCCGCCGGGTCGCGCCGGACGGCACCATCCCCAGCTATCAGGCGGACAGGCACAACATCGACAGCGTCAACTGCGGCAAGGCCCTGTTTTTCGCCCTGGACGAGACCGGCGACGAGCGCTACCGCAAGGCGGCGGACTTCCTGCACGCGCGGCTGGCGGACCACCCCCGGTGCGCCTGCGGCAATTACTGGCACAAGGACGTCTACCCGGACCAGGTCTGGCTGGACGGCCTGTACATGGCGCAG
>CACXEB010000502.1 GCA_902766515.1 uncultured Eubacteriales bacterium | reverse complement strand
CAGCGGGAAGAAAGCGTCATAGGTGCGGCTGCGCACGATGTCGCCCACCTTGGTCAGATCCTGGATCGCGATGTACCCCACGATGGCTGTGGCTTTGATCAGCCCGATGATCTCACTCTGATAGGCCGGCAGGATACGGGGAACGGCCTGGGGGAGAATGATGCGGAAGAAGGTGCGGCGCTCCGTGTGGCCCAGGGCGCAGGCGGCCTCATACTGGCCCGGATCCACGGCGCTTACGCCCATCTTCAGCAGCCCGAACACCGACGCGCCGAAGGTCAGGGTGAAGCCGACCACCGCCACAAGAATACTGCTGATGGCCACCGCGCCGAAAACGATGTAGTAGAGGATCATCAGCAGCACCACCACGGGCATCCCCTGCACAAGCCAGATGCTGAAGCGCGTGATGCCGTTGGCTGCGATATTTCCCTTCCGGCACAGCAGGAACACGCCAAAGCCCACCGCTGTGCCGAGCAGGATCGAGAGCACGGTGATCAGCAGGGTGGCGCCGATCCCCTGCGCGAACAGCTTCCACCGGTCCTCGCGGAGAAAAGTCTTCTCAAAGCTCCGCCTGACATTGTCCCAGAAGGGACCGGTCGGACGATACCCCGCTTTCCGCACGGCCATGACGGTCCCGCCCGTAAAGCTGGCGTCGGAAAACAGCACGCTCTCTGCGCGCTCCGGCGTGATGGCGATTCCGGCGCCGGCGAATTCACACTTACCGGACTGAATCGAGGGCAGGATTCCGTCGAAATTCATGTCCACGATCTCCAGACCGTATCCGTACGCTTCGCAGAACAGGGCAGCGATCTCCATGTCATAACCGACGATCCCGTTCCCGCGGACATACTCGAACGGCGCGTATCCCGCAGCCGTGGCCAGCCTCAGGACGCCGTTCCCCGCCGGAAACGCGGCATAGTCCGGCATGCTCTTTTCCGCTTCGTCCTCCGCAAACCATTTTTCCTTCAGCGTATCCAGCCTGCCCGCTTTCCGCAGCCCGGCCAGGAATTCATTGAACTGGCTTCGGAGCGCTTCTCCGCCTTCGGTGCGGGGAAACACAAAAGCAAACTGGTAGGTGTCGAGGTATTCGGGGATATAGGTGACATCGTCGTTTTCCTTCATCACGTACTGGACGACCGGCTCATCCATCACGAAGCCCTCGATCTTGCCGCTTGCCAAAGCGGCGACCAGGTCCGCCTTGTCGTTGAAGTACTCGATCTTCGCCTTCGGCAGGATCCCGGGGATCATGGTGTCAAAATTCGTCCCCGTCTGCACGCCGATGCTCTTCCTGTCCAGCTGCCGCAGGGCTGTGTAATCTCCCGCCGGAAGCGCGCCAGTCTCCGCCTGTGCGATCCCTGCAAGAAAGAGCAGGGCAGCGGCCAGCAGACACACCGCTTTCATCGTCGTCTTGTTCATTCAATCCCGGCTCCCGTCATCTTCTCTGTGCCCGGCCTCCGGACAAAAGCCGGCAGCAGCAGAACGATTATAGAAGCTGTCCAGTAAAGTCTGTCATCACTGGATGGCAAAAATGCCGCCGGCCCCGCCCGAGTGCAGGAACAGCACGTTTTCCTCCGGACGGAAAGCGCCTTCCTCCGCAAGCTTCAGCAGGCCGGCAAAGGCTTTCCCGGTGTAGACAGGATCCAGGAACTGGCCCTCCGACCGGGCCATGAGGGCGATGGCTTCATTGCCTTCCCGGGAGGCGACGGCATAGCCGGGGCCGGTCATGTCCACCAGATGATAATCCGCCGGGCTGATCTCCACGTCGGCCTCCAGGAGGACCGCTGCTTCCCGCATCAGGGCGGGGGTGATCTGATCAAAGGGCTCGGTGTCCACCAGCATGCCGTGCACCTTTGTCCCCGGCAGGAACAGCTTCGCGCCAAGCGCCAGTCCGGCCATGGTTCCGCCGCTGCCCTCAGCGCATACCAGGTGGTCGACACGCAGCCCCTGGCCGGAAATCTCCCGGGCGCAGTCCACGTAGCCCAGGACGCCCAGAGCGTTTGATCCGCCGCAGGGGATCTTGTAGTACGGCACCCCGAGCCCGCGGCCCAGCCGGTCCATCTCCTCGTAGATGTCCTCATAGCTGTCCGTGTCCATCAGGATCACCTCGGTGCCCATCAGGTGCTCCAGGAGCCGGTTGCCCACCTTTTCCGTCACGCCGCGCTTTTTCAGGATGAGGATCGGCTTCATTCCCAGTTTGTTGGCCGCCGCGGCGGTGAGCATTGCATGGTTTGACTGGGCGCCGCCCGTGGTGAAAACGACCTGGGCGTTCTTTTGCTTTGCGTCCGCCAGGAGGAACTCCAGCTTCCTGACCTTGTTGCCTCCCAGGCCCAGGCCGGTGAGGTCATCCCGTTTGATGTAAATATTCGCGTTCAGCTTCCGGCTGATGTTCTCCAGCTTCTGGATCGGTGTCGGGAAAATGCCCAGCGGGACTCTCTGAAAACTGCTCAGCGGCTTCATGAT
>CACXEB010000501.1 GCA_902766515.1 uncultured Eubacteriales bacterium | reverse complement strand
TCCATGATGGTGAACAGTTCGGCCTGGGTACGCATCGTGAACTGCTGGTCGATCAGGCCTTCGGCGTAGAGGGCGCGCACGGCCTCCAGGAATTCGCGATAGCGCGGGTGCTCATAGACCATGGTGTATGTGCCGTCGTCGAGCACGCAGAACTGGCAGTCGGAGGAGGCTTTGATGCCGAACGCGTTCAGCAGGGAAGCCATGCTGCGCTCGCCGGTCGCGCCCTGTTCGAGGGCCAGCGGGATCTCGTCGCTGGGATCGCCGTCGCCGTTCAGGTCGTTGGCCTTGATGGCACGCCACAGCGCCACCCAGTCTTCCCAGGTCTCGGGCTCTTTCATGTTCAGCGCGTCAAGCCAGTCCTTGCGGACCATCACGGTCTGGGAGCCGGGAACATTGACGATGGTGGGGATGGTGTAGATGTGGCCGTCCGCGGAACGCCACTTGGCCATACGGTCTTCACCCACCGCCTTGACGATGTTCGGGATCAGGTCCAGATAGTCATCCAGCGCGAGGATGGCGCCTTCATTGACCAGGTTGGACACGCCGAACGAGCCCGCCGTGATCAGGTCGGGCAGCTTGCCGCCCGCCAGCACGGTGGCGATCTGCGTCGAATAGTTGTCCTCCACGCGCCAGTCCACTTCGATGTGCGCGTTGGTCAGCTTTTCGATCGCCGGCCAGAGGTAGCAGTCGTTGAAGCCCAGCGGGTAGTTGTTGTAGATCATGCCGACGGCGGTGATGTTCAGGCCGTTGTCAAAGTACAGTTCCTTGCTGGGTTCCAGGGTGTCTACCGCGTCGATCAGCGCCTGCTTGAGGGGCGGATCATCCGCCAGGGCGGCAGTGGCGCCGACCAGCATGATCAGCGCGAGCAGCATAGCCAGGATCTTCTTCATGAATGATTCCTCCTTTTGGTAGAGAGTATATAGTGCCGCGGCATCCGCCGCATGGGAAACAGATGGATCAGCCCTTGACCGAGCCGAGCATGACGCCGCCGACGAAGTACCGCTGGACGAACGGATAGAGGATGACCATCGGGATCATGGCCACCACCAGCACGGCGTTTTTCGTCTGCTGACCGAGCGCGGCGGCGATATTGCTGCCGGAGGAGGTGCTCATGGAGATGTTCATGGTGGACGTCTCCGCGTTCAGCACCATCTCTTTGAGCACCAGCTGGAGGGTATAATTCTCGCGGCTGGAGATGAACATCAGCGGATAGAGGTAGTCATTCCAGTGGCCCACGATCACCCACAGGGCCACGGTCGCCAGCACCGGCTTGGACAGCGGAATGATCAGCTCCGCGAGGATGCGGAAATCATTCGCGCCGTCGATGTGCGCGCTCTCCACGATGGAAACGGGGATCGACTCGAAATAGCTGCGGACGATGACCACGTAGTAGGCGCTCATCAGGCTGTTGAAAATCAGCGACCACAGGGAATTGTGCAGCCCCAGCTTGGAAATCGTCAGGAACATCGGGATCATGCCTCCCTGGAACCACATGGTGAACAGGATCAGCAGGTTATAGATCTTCCGGCCATAGAACTTGCCGCCGAAGGCCAGCGGGTACGCGGCCATGCACAGCATGACCAGGCTTGCCACCAGACCGATGCCGGCCACGAATACCGTGTTGCCGACCGCCCGCCACAGATCGGGCGACGTCAGGATGTTGGTGTAGGCGGTCGTATTCAGCCCGATCGGATAAAAGCTTACCTTCGCGCCGAGGACCGCCGCGTCGCTGCTGACGGAGATCGAAAACATGTTCAGCAGCGGATACAGGAAGAAGCAGAGCAGAAGGATCATCCAGCAGTTGATGATGATGTCGGCCGCTTTATCCCCCGCGCTGCGGCGGATGAAGTCGCCCCGTTTTTTTCTTTTTTCCGTGCCGGCGTACTGGCTCATGGCGCTCCTCCTTTCCGTCAGAACAGGGAAACTTCGTTCACCTTGCGGCTGACCGTATTGGCGATGATGACCAGCGCCAGGGAGATCACGCTGTTGAACAGGCCTGCTGCCGTCGCGTAGCCGTAGTTATGGCTCTCCATGCCCGTTTTATACGTGAATGTGGGCAGCATCTCCGACGCGGACAGGTTCAGGGTGTTCTGCAGCAAATAGACTTTTTCAAAATTGACGTTCAGCAGCTGGCCGACCTGCATGATGAGCAGCAGCACGAAGGTGTTCGCCAGGCCGGGCAGCGTCACGTGGATGATCTGCTGGAACCGGTTGGCGCCGTCGATGCGGGCCGCTTCATACAGCACCTGGTCGATGCCCGCCAAGGTGGAGATATAGATGACGGCGTCCCAGCCGACCGACTGCCAGAAGCCGGAGATCACGTTGACGCCGACAAAGTACTTCGGATTGCTCAGGTAGTCGACCGGCGTGCCGCCCAGTGACTTGACGACGCTGGCGATGGTGCCGATGCTGGGCGACGTCAGCGTTTTGATCATGCTGACCAGCACGACGGTGGACACGAAGTGCGGCAGGTACGAGATCGTCTGGATGCCCTTCATGAAATGCTTGCTGCGCAGCTCGTTCAGCAGGATCGCGAAGATCAGCGGCTGGGGAAACAGGATGAACAGCGCCGCGAAGTTCAGCGTCAGCGTATTCCTGATATAGGTCAGCAGGTCCGGATTGGTCAGCAGCCGCTCGAACCATTTCCAGCCGACAAAAGCGCTGTCAAAGCCCTTCCGGAGCTTATAGTCGTAGAACGCGCTGCGGAGGAACCACATCGGCGTGTATTTGAAGATGATGAAATACGCCAGCACAGGCAGGATCATCAGGTAGATGTACCGGCTGCGCCAGATGCGGTTCAGGACCAGCCTGCGGATCCGGGCCGAATTGAATATGGTCTCCCGGTGTGCGCCGGATGTACGCTTGGAGGACGCATTCGCCTGGCTCAAGCCATCCCCTCCCTTCACGTCTCTGCTGGTAGATCCAATACGTATTCCCCGCTTATGCAAAAACGGCAGCGGGGTGATATGCCTGCCGCAAAAACCTGCCGACTCCATCGGCGTATCCGGTTCCGCGGCGATCGCCCCGCTGTCGTCCTGATATGATTCAAGATTGCATTGGTGGGGCTCATTCCTGTTGACGCAAGTATTATACCCCAACCGTTATTATCTGTCAAGCATGTAGTAAATGGGAGAATTATCCGATTGTTATGCAGCCGCAGGGGCAATTTTGCGCGCATTCGCCGCAGCGGGTGCACTTCTCCGGATCGATCCGGGCAAAGCCGTTTTCCACATGAATAGCGTCATACTGGCAGGTCTTTTCACAGCGCTTGCAGCCGATGCAGGCCTTCATGCAGGCCTCGCGGGCGACGCGGCCGGTATCGGAATTCTGGCAGCGGACGATCACTGTGGCGTCCTTGGGCATCACGCGGATCGCGTGCCGCGGGCAGGTTTTTTCGCACATGCCGCAGGCAGTGCACTTCTCCGGATCGATGACGGCGATGCCGTTTTCAATGTGGATCGCGTCAAACTTGCATACGTCGGCGCAGTCCCCCAGGCCTACGCAGGAGTAGGGGCACATCTTCGGCCCACCGACCATCTGCGCCGCCATCTGGCAGGACTTGTAGCCGTCGTAGCGGTAGCGTTCCTTGGCGACGCCGGTAGCGCCCTGGCAGAGCACCCGGGCGACCATGGGATTGGATGAACCGGCGTCCTGGCCCATGATCGCGGCGATGGCCTGCGCCGTTTTCGCGCCGCCGGCGGAGCAGCCGTTGACGGGCGCTTCCCCCCTGACGACCGCTTCGGCGAAGCCGTCACAGCCGGGGTAGCCGCAGGCGCCGCAGTTGGCGCCCGCGCAGGCCGCGCGGACCGCGGCGACGCGTTCATCTGCCTTCACCGCGAACTTCTTGTCCGCGATATCCAGCACCAGCCCGAAGACGACCCCCAGGCCGCCCAGGGCGAGGAGAGCATACAGAATCGGCATAAAATCCATGGCTGTTCCTCCTTACTTCACCATGCCCTGGAAGCCCATGAACGCAATGGACATGAGTCCGGCGATAATCAGGCTGGACGGGAAGCCCTTGAAGCTCTTCGGAATGTCCGAGGTCTCCAGCCGCTCGCGCACGCCGGCCATCAGCACGATCGCCAGCATGAAGCCCAGCGCGCCGAAGACGCCGTTGCAGACCGATTCCAACAGGTTGTAGTTCTCCCGGACGTTCATGACGGTGACGGCCAGCACGGCGCAGTTGGTGGTGATCAGCGGCAGGTAGACGCCGAGGGCCGAATAGAGCGCGGGCATGGATTTCTTCATGAACATTTCCACGAACTGCACCAGCGCCGCGATGACCAGGATGAAGGCGATGGTCTGCAGGTAGGCCAGGTCCAGCGCCACCAGCAGCATATTCACAAAATAGGTGAAGAAGGACGCCAGCGCCATGACGAAGGTGACCGCCAGGCCCATGCCCGTGGCCGTCTGCACCTTGCTGGAGACGCCCAGGAAGGGACAGCAGCCCAGGAAGCGGGAGAAGATGAAGTTATTGACGAATACGCAGTAGACCATGAACAGGAGGAAGGACGAAAAATCGATGATCCTCATGCCTGATCGCCTCCCTTCCTGGCGGAGCGGCGCGCGGTAATGGCGTTGATGATGCCCAGGAGCAGGCCGAAGGTGATGAAGCCGCCGGGCGCGAGCACAAACAGGAGCATCGGCTCATACGCGGAACCGAGCAGCTGGATGTCGAAGACAGAACCATTGCCGATCAGCTCGCGCACGATGCCGATCAGGGTGATCGCGAAGGTGAAGCCCAGGCCCATGCCCAGGCCGTCCATCGCGGACAGCACCGGGCCGTTTTTGCTGGCGAATGCCTCGGCGCGGGCCAGGATGATGCAGTTGACGACGATCAGCGGGATGAAGATGCCGAGCGCCTCATACAGCGAGGGCACGAAGGCCTGCATCATCAGCTGCACGATGGTCACGAAGGTGGCGATGATCACGATGAAGGACGGGATGCGCGCCTTGTCGGGGATCAGCTTCCTGACCAGCGAGATCACGACGTTGGAGCACACCAGGACGAAGGTCGCGGCCAGGCCCATGCCGATGCCGTTGATGGCCGAGGTGGTCACCGCCAGCGTCGGACAGGTGCCCAGCACCAGGCGGAATGTCGGGTTTTCGTTCAGCAGACCATTGATAAACACGCCGCGCATGGTCGGCTTATTGGATGTTTCAGCCATGCTGTGTCACCTCCCCGTATACTTTGCGTTTGAGGCCCCTGTCGAGCAGCGGCGTCACAATATTCATCAGCAGGATCGCGTAGGTCACGCCTTCCGGATAGTTGCCGTACTGGCGGATCAGGGTGACCATCAGGCCGCAGCCGATGGCGTAGATGACCTGGCCCAGCTTCAGCATGGGCGTCGTCACATAGTCCGTCGCCATGAAGCACGCGCCCAGCAGCAGGCCGCCGGACAGGACGGCCTTCAGTGGATCAGCGCCCAGCGCCCAGGAGCACAAGGCCACCGTGCCGACCATGATGACGGGGATCTCCCAGGAGATCACCCTGCGCACCAGCAGGTAAACAAGGCCGATCAGGATCGCGATCTTGCAGGTCTCGCCGATCGCGCCGGGAACGTTGCCGAACAGCAGATCGGTCACCTGCGTTTTGCTGGCCGCCAGCAGCGGTGTCGCTTCCGCGATGGTATCCACGCCGGTCTTCGCCGCCGAGTCAAACAGCGTGCGCAGCGGGAGGAAGGCCTTGGTCATGTGGGAGGGCCAGCTGGTCAGCAGCACCGCGCGGGCCGCCAGCGCCGGGTTCAGGAAGTTGTGGCCGACGCCGCCGAACAGCTGCTTGACCACGATGATCGCGAACACGCTGCCGATCAGCGGGATCCAGAGCGGCACGTTGGCCGGCAGGTTGAGGCCCAGCAGCACGCCGGTCACGGCTGCCGACAGGTCGTCGATGCGGAGCGGCTTATGGGCCAGCTTCTGCCAGACAAACTCGGACAGGACGGCGGCCGCCGTGCTGACCGCGATGATCAGCGCAGCCTTGTAGCCGAAAAAGTAGATGGAAGCCGCCGTGGCAGGACACAGCGCGATCAGGACATCCAGCATCAGGCGCCGCGTATCCGATTTCGCGCGCAGATGCGGGCCGGTTGAAATATGGAGCGCCATAGCTTAAATCCCCCTTTGCGCAATCAGTTCGCGCGCGTTCTTGATGGACGACATGATCCACCGCCGCGCCGGGCAAATGTACGAGCAG
>CACXEB010000500.1 GCA_902766515.1 uncultured Eubacteriales bacterium | reverse complement strand
GTGAGCGGCGTGCTGCGCGACCCGAAGGACCCGGCGACCCTGATCCCGGAGCTGACCGTCAGCGAGACCCGGCAGCTCTGTGAAAGCGGCGTGATTTCCGGCGGCATGATCCCCAAGACCGACTGCTGCCTGACCGCCCTTGAGCAGGGCGTCAAAAATACGGTCATCATGGACGGCCGCGTCCCCCACGCCATCCTGATGGAGCTGCTGACGGACGAAGGCGCCGGCACGTGGATCCGGCGCGATTCCTAATGCAGTAAACGGAGGTTTCTGACATGAACACCATGATGCTTAAGGACCAGCAGTACATTGCCAACACCTATAAACGCTTTCCGGTGGAGATCGTCTCCGGCTCTGGCTCCGTCGTCCGCGACGCAGACGGCAAAGAGTATATCGACCTGGGCAGCGGCATCGCGGTCACTTCCTTCGGCATCGCGGACAGCCTCTGGCAGCAGGCGGTCACGGCGCAGCTGGGCACGCTGCAGCATATGTCGAACCTGTACTATACCGATCCGTGCATCCGCCTGGCCGAACTGCTGTGCCAGAAGACCGGCATGGGCAAGGTATTCTTCAGCAATTCCGGCGCAGAGGCCAACGAGTGCGCCATCAAGGCCGCCCGTCTCTACAGCGCCCGGAAGCACGGCCCCGACTGCTATACGATCGTCACGCTGCGCAACAGCTTTCACGGCAGGACGCTGACGACCCTGTCCGCGACCGGTCAGGACCATTACCACGAGCTTTTCCAGCCGCTGACCCCCGGCTTCGCGCACGTTGCCGCGGAGCATCCCGAAGAGCTGGAAGCGCTGGCGAAGACCACGAAGATCGCCGGCGTGATGATCGAGTGCATCCAGGGCGAAGGAGGCGTCGTCCCGCTGTCCATGGACTACGCCAAAGCGGTCGAAGCCTTCACCCGGTCGCACGATATCCCCCTGATCGTGGACGAAGTGCAGACCGGCAACGGCCGCACCGGGCGCCTGTACGCCTACATGCTGTACGGCCTCCATCCGCAGATCGTTTCAACCGCCAAGGGGCTGGCCGGCGGCCTGCCGCTCGGCGCCACCCTGCTGGACGAGAAGGTCCAGGACGTGTTCAGCTACGGCGACCATGGATCGACCTTCGGCGGGAATCCCGTATGCTGCGCGGGCGCTTACAGCATCCTGTCAAGGCTGACCGACGACTTCCTGGACGAAGTCAGCCGGAAGGGCGACGCGCTGCGGGCGATGCTGCAGGGCGCGCCCGGCATCGAGGGAATCAGCGGCATGGGCCTGATGCTCGGCCTCAAAACCGTCCGGCCCGCCGCCGAGGTCGTCGCCGCCTGTATGGCGGAGGGCGTGCTGTGCCTGACCGCCAAAGACAAGGTGCGGCTGCTGCCCGCGCTGAACATTCCCATGCAGCTGCTGGAACAGGCTGCGGCCGTCATCCGCCGCGCGGCGGCCGTCTGACCGGCGCCCGGACCCGGGAGGAATGCGCATGGATACTTTCCTGAACGCCTATACTTTCGCCTTCTGTGAGAAGCGCGGCTTTACCAAAGGGCGGGGCTGGCGCTGGTCCCTTGCGGAAATGGCGCGGAGCACCGGCTGCAACGCCGTCATCCTGCCGGTCTGCGCCTGGCAGGAACATCCCTGGTCCACCAGCATGGACAGCGACACACCGGACGTCATGTCCCCCGAGGACGCCGCAAACGTCTGTGCGCTCGCCCATGAGCTGGGCCTGCGGGTCATCCTGAAGGCCATGGTCAACTGCCGGGACGGCAGCTGGCGGGCGTACATCCATTTCTTCGATGACCCCGTGCCCACGGAGGCCAAGTGGTCCGACTGGTTCGCGTCCTGGACGCGCCACGTCTGCCTGACGGCGGACATCGCCCGGGAAAACAAGGCGGACCTGTTCTGCGTCGGCTGCGAGATGGTCGGAGCCGACCACCGCGACGCAGAATGGCGCACGCTGGTCAGCGAGGTCCGGAAGCGCTACAGCGGGCCGGTGACCTACAACTGCGACAAATACCAGGAGGACCGCGTGACCTGGTGGGACGCCGTGGACATGATCTCCTCCTCCGGCTATTACCCGATCAATGAGATCGAGGAGAACCTGCTCCGCATTCAAAAAACAGCCGATCGGTTCCACCGGCCCTTCATGTTCATGGAATGCGGCTGTCCCTCCCGGCGCGGGAGCCAGCACCGCCCCAACGACTGGCGCTTCGGGCAGGACACCGACATGGAAGCGCAGGATGACTGGTACAAAGCCTTCACGGAGCTCCTGCTCCGCTATCCCTTCGTCCGGGGGACCGGCTGGTGGGACTGGCCCGCTTCCCGGCTGTACGCGGCCGCCTACGGACCGGACAACAACGGCTACTGCACCTACGGAAAACCGGCCAACGATACGCTCCTGCGCTTCGCCGCGCGGCTGTCCGGCTGACCCCAGAGAAACGTTCCATAAAAAAACGGCACAGGCGCTCTCGTTACGCCCGTGCCGTTGTCTTTTGTGCTTTTTTCTTTTTGCAATGGCTGATCAGCAGCAGCGTCAGGCACGCCAGGATCACGCCCAGCGCGGCGCCGGACGCGTCGATCAGCACGTCGGTGGCCATCGGTCCCCGCCCGGCGACAAACGCCTGGTGCCATTCGTCCGTCGCGGCGTAGGCCGAGGCGGCCAGCCAGGCCCAAAGCGGCTTCAGCCGCCAGGAGAAGGTATTGAACAGAAACAGCATCAGCGCGCCCAGCACCATGTATTCCAGGAAATGCGCGCTCTTGCGCACGAAATGCTGCACCAGCCTGTAGACGGTCTGCTGGCGCTGTTTCGGCATTTTCGGGTAGTCCGGATAGGCCACCTTGACCGCCACGTCCGTGATCGCCCCGGATACCTCCGCCGATTCCCTGGCGGGCATCGCCGACATCCAGAAGATCACCGCCATCATGACGGCCGAGAGCGTTCCGAAGATCCAGCGCCTCCGCCTGACCTGGAGGGGAAGCCGCGTCTTTTCCATCCGGTCACGCCCCTTCCGCCCAGGCCGCCAGTTCCGCGTAGCTGCGGACCATCGGCACGCCGGGGATCGGCGGGCAGAACCCGTCCGGATCCAGGCAGATCGCGTGCATGCCGGCGTTCAGGCCGGCCATCACATCGATCTCGCGGTCGCCCACCATGACGCAGTCATCCGGCGACAGGCGGTTGCGGGCCATCAGGGCCAGCAGCGCGTCCGGCGCGGGCTTCATCGGAAAGCCGTCCAGGCTGGTCACCCGGTCGGTGAACAGCGGCTCAAGGTCGAACCGTCGCAGCGCGCCGAACACCGTCTCGCCCCGGTGGGTGTACAGGTAGTTGTACGCCCCCTGGCTGACGACGGCGCACAGGAAATCCCGCATGCCCGGGAAGGGCTGCATGGTGGCGTCGTCCTCTTCCTCGCTATGCAGGTGGTAGCCGTCCAGGAGGGCCTGCTCCGGCACATGATACCGTTCCGCGTATGTCGCCGCGGCAAAGCCGAGCGTTTTTTTCAGCAGGGGCATGATGGCCGTCGTTTCTTCAAAAATCCCCGCATCCGCAAGGCTCTTTTGCAAGGCTCGGCAGATGCGGGGGTATGTGTCGAAAAGCGTGCCGTCAAAATCCCAGAACCAATGACGGTACTTCATGCAAGGCTACTCAGGGCTGATACAGCTTGATATCGCCGGCGCAGTGCGGGCAGCGGGTCGCGCCTTCCTTGATCTCTTCCTTGCAGTACGGGCAGGTCGGAGCGGGCGCGGCGGGCGCTTCCTCGGGCTTCTTCTTGAGGTTCTTCGCCTTGTTCATCACCTTGATGATGGCAAACAGCACCAGCGCGGTCAGGATGAATTCGACCACGACCGCCAGGAAGCTGAAGATCGCTCCCAGGACGCCCGTGCTGTTGGTCCCTTCGATCTTGGGCAGCGCGTCCAGGATCGGGGTCAGGAAGATCTCGATGACCGCCGTCACGACCTTGCCGAAGGCAGCACCGATGATCACGCCGACCGCCATATCAATGACGTTGCCGCGCATTGCAAACTCTTTGAATTCTTTCAACAGCTTCTTCATAATCAAACCTCCTTCATAGAGTCAGATGGAGTATAGCACAGTCTGCTTGGTTTCGCAATGGGTCGCGCCCATTTTTTCCGCCGTACCTCCCACAGTTACTGTTCACAGGTATCGCGAAGCAGAGAAAAGAGAAGCAGTTAGAGATGCACGATAGGATAACTGCGGAACGAATCCCAGCATCCACCGATTGATTCGGCAAATGAGGCCACAGGCGGAATTGGAGTCTTTCTTAGCCGTCCTATCCCCAAGTCAGAGGCATATTACCCTGTCCTCTGGGGCACGGAATCCCGGAGTCCGCCGGTTTACCCGGCGGATGGCGAAGCCACCCGCAGGGCGATGGGATGGGAGTGCCACAGAGGACGTGACGAGGGGAGCCGCGAGGGGGCACACCCTCGTGTACAATCCGCAGCAGCGGCATGTACGCTGCGAGGACGAAATCGCATCAGCGATTTCTACCTTGCGGCGTTTCCGCCCGGGAGGGCCGTAGGCCCGACAGGAAACGCCGTGAGGGTGGGCCCGCAGGGGGGAC